>NZ_LIRL01001242.1 GCF_001419795.1 Streptomyces niveiscabiei | reverse complement strand
CGCGGGGGCCCAGGGGGCGGCGGGAGCCGGGGGCGCGTCAGCCGGCTCGCAGCCTTCGCCGAGGGCGCCCGAGAACCCCTACACCCTCCACCAGGAGCTCCAACAGGCCATGAACGACCTCGTCGGGATCATCCGGCGCCAGGGCGAGATGGAACAAGCCCTGGGGAAACTCGCCGAGTTGAGGGTCCGGGCCCGGCGTGCCGGGGTCGAGGGGCACCGGCAGTTCAACCCGGGCTGGCACCTCGCCCTGGACCTGCGCAACATGCTGCTGGTCAGCGAGTGTGTGGCGCGGGCGGCGCTGGAGCGTACCGAGTCGCGGGGCGGCCACACCCGCGAGGACCACCCGACGATGGAGCGGTCCTGGCGCAACGTCAATCTCCTGTGCCAACTCACCGACCCCAAGGGCGAGTTGACCGAGCGCGACCAGATCACCCTGACCCGTGAGACGACCACCCCCATCCGCCCCGACCTGCTCGCCCTCTTCGACAAGGAGGAGCTGGTCAAGTACCTCGCCGAAGAGGAGCTGTACGAGTGAGTGGATACGAGGCCCGCTTCAAGGTGTGGCGGGGTGACGTCGGAGGCGGCGGCCTGGAGGACTTCACCGTCGAAGTCAACGAGGGCGAGGTCGTGCTGGACATCATCCACCGCCTCCAGGCAACGCAGGCACCGGACCTGGCGGTGCGCTGGAACTGCAAGGCGGGCAAGTGCGGTTCGTGCTCGGCGGAGATCAACGGCCGCCCGAGGCTGATGTGCATGACCCGCATGTCGGTGTTCGAGCGGACGGAGACGATCACGGTCACGCCGCTGCGGACCTTCCCGGTCGTCCGCGATCTGGTGACGGACGTCGGCTTCAACTACCAGAAGGCGAGGGAGGTTCCGGCGTTCGTGCCGCCCGCCGGGGTCGCTCCCGGCGAGTACCGGATGATGCAGGAGGACGTGGACCGCTCGCAGGAGTTCCGCAAGTGCATCGAGTGCTTCCTCTGCCAGGACACGTGCCATGTCGTCCGGGACCACGAGGAGAACAAGACGGCGTTCGCGGGACCCCGGTTCCTCATGCGGGTCGCCGAGTTGGACATGCACCCGCTGGACGCGGCCCAGGAGTCCGGCCTGGACCGCAAGACGACGGCCCAGGACGAACACGGCCTCGGCTACTGCAACATCACCAAGTGCTGTACGGAGGTCTGCCCCGAGGGCATCCACATCACCGACAACGCGCTGATCCCGCTGAAGGAGCGGGCCGTGGACCGCAAGTACGACCCGCTGGTGTGGCTCGGCAACAAGATCCGCCGCCGGACCCCTTAAGCCTTCTTCGCCCGCAAGTACCCCGAGTGCGCCACGGAACCGAGGAATTCGAGCCGGGTCCCCCCGGCCATGTGCTTGTCGAACGCCTCTTTGATTCCGGGCCACTTGGGGTGACCGAAGTCGTCGAGGACGACGATCCCGCCCGGCGCGATGATCTCCTCGACCCACTCCAGGTCCTGCGCGACCCCGTTCGCGGAGTGGTCGCCATCGACGATGACCACGCCGTACTTCCGGTCGGAGACCAGCGCACGGACCTCGGGGTCCTCGGAGAAGCCCTGCTGGATACGGGCGGAGGTGCCCGCGTCGCCGGCCAGCGCGAGGTTGGTGCGGACGGCCGCGCCGCGCACCGGCGTGCCCGTCGCGTCGTCGCCCATCGTCGTGCCCGGCTGGAGCTGCGTGCCCGCCAGCGGGTCGACGATCGTGAGCTTCGGGTCGCGGCCCGCGCGCTCCATCATGCGGATCAGGGCCGCGCTGAACATGCCGTACAGCGTGCCGATCTCCAGGATCTCGTCGTTCGGCGGGTCCAGGAGGGGGACGGCGGAGAGCTTGCCGACGATGTTCATCGTGCCGCCCGCGATCCGGCCGACGCCGAGCGCCTCCACGGCGATCAGCAGCCGGAACGCCTGGGCGACGGCACGCTCGGCGCCCTCGCGGTCGCCGGTCACCACCGTCAGTTCGCCGATCGCCTTGTCGAGGTGCTCGCCGCCCGGCATCCGGGAGACGCCGCGTCCCGTGCCGTCGAAGAAGAGTTCCATCGGGCGCTGGCGATCGCGCAGTTGCTTCAGTTCCCGCTGGATGTCCGCCGCCGGGCCGGCGCTCTTCACGGCCTTGCGGACCTGGCGTTCGATGCGCTGGTCGATGAGTTCCGCCGCCGGGCGCAGCGCGCGGCGAACAGCCTTGCTGGTGAGTAGCGATCGCATCAGGGTGGATCCCTCACAGAGTTCGGAGATGTGGACGCTAGGACGTGCGCATGAGCCGCACAACCAACGCGTGGATCCCTGACGGCGAAGCCGGTATGAACTTCCGGTGAAGCTTGCGGCGGGCGGTTTCAGCGAGCCTCATCCAGGAGACGCAGCACCTCTCCCAGATTGTGCTCCGCGATGCCTCGCATGAACCCGGGGTTGGGAAAATCTCCCTCAATCAAGGTCAACGGGCCGCTGACCAGGCTGAGATGCATGCACAGCCGGTAGAACCTGAGCCTGTCGCCGTCCAGTTCGGGGTGCGGCAGGCGCTCGTACCAGTCCCCGAAGCGAAGCCTCAGGAAAACGTGCTCATGCTCCAGGTCGAAGTACATCAACCCCTCGATGTCGATCAGCACCGGCTCGCCGTCCTCCGTCAACAGGACATGATCCGCGCCGAGTTCGCCATGGATCAACGCGTGCCGGCTGCGCGGCTGGACGGCCTCGTAAAGGCTCTCGATCCGCTCGGCGAGGGGTTCCCGTACGGCGGCGAGACGCGGCTCCAGCGCCACACCCTTGTCGAGTTCCCTCAACGCCCCTTCGTGGACGACCTGTTCGCACGAGGTCCCGTCGGAGACGCCGCCGGAATCGACGAGGGCGACCTTCCCGTACCGCGCGTTCTCATGGGCGTGCATGACCCGCAGGGCTTCCGCGAGGCGGTCCAACGCGGGGTGCTGGGGGTCGCGTTGCAGCGCGTCCTCCAACGTCCCGCCGGTGACGTCCTCGGCCACGACCGTGTCCGCTCCGACGTACAGGATGCGCGGGGTGCGGACGCCTACGGCGGTCAGGCGGTCGTGGGCGGCCACGAGGAGGTCGAGGCCGGTGGCTGGGGAGAACGGGCGGCGGCGGTCGGGGGGTTGGGTGTGGTCCCAGTAGTTCTCCTCGGGGGACCAGACGTAGGCGATGGCGGTACGGCCGTCGTCCAGGTGGAGCCGGTAGACGCCCTTCTTGGAGCCGCCGCGGAGGCGTTCGGAGCGGAGGAGTTGGC
>NZ_LIRL01001241.1 GCF_001419795.1 Streptomyces niveiscabiei | reverse complement strand
ACCCCCGACCCCGCTTCCCTCCCCCGCGTCGGACAGCTGTGGAACAACTCCTGGCAGACCGCGCTGGCCTGCTACGCCCTGCTCGTCACTCTCGCCGGGATCGTGGTCATGAGCCACGAGAGCGTCCAGACCCGGCACTCCGCCAAGGAGATCGCCCCGCGCATCCCGCTGGCGTTCCTGGCCGCCGCGCTGTCGCTGTTCCTCGCGGGCAAGGCCGTCGACCTCGCCAACGCCCTCTCCCGTGCCGCGCTCAGCGGAGGCGCCGACGCCGACACGGCGGGGCCCGCGCTGCGCGACTTCGTCCTCGCCTCCTTCAACTCCGGCGAGGGCAGCGTCTTCCTGATCCTGATGTGGCTCGCGGTCGTCGTCGTGCTGGTCGCCCTGCTGGTGACCTTCGTCGTCCGCGTCGCCCTGACGATCATCCTGGTCGCCGGGGCGCCGCTGGCCCTGATCTGTCACGTGCTGCCGCAGACCGACGCCGTCGCGCGCTGGTGGTGGCGGGCCTTCGGCGGGGTGCTGGCCATCCAGGTCGCCCAGTCCCTCGCCCTGATCACGGGAGTACGGGTGTTCCTCACCCCCGGCGGCTTCGGCCGCGACGGCCTGTTCGGGCTCCACGACAACGGGCTCGTCAACGTCCTCGTCACGCTGGCGCTGCTGTACATCGTCTTCAAGATCCCGTTCTGGATCCTCGGCTCGGTGCGCCTCAGCAGTGGGCATTCCCTCGCCGGGAGCGTTGCGCGGGCGTACGTGATGTACAAGACGTTCGGGTTCCTGCACGGCCGCCACACCGCCGTCGCGGGTACGGCGCGACGTAACCCGCCGCCGGGACAGGCGGGGTGGGCGTCGCGCTCCGCCCGTTCTCCCGGGCCTCGTCCTGGTGGTCCACCATCGCGCAGGCTCGCGCCGCCGGGACCGGCGCTGTTCCTTCCGCCGCACGCCCCGTATCCCGGGCCGGGCGCTCCGACCGGCCGCGCCGCGGGACCGCCGCCGATGCCGACCTTCCAGGCCCCCGGCCCGTCGGCGCCGGCCGCTCCGTCGCCCCGGCCGCTCTTCCCACCGGGTCTCCCGGTGTTCCAGGCACCCGGCACCGGCAGCACCCCACCGGCGGTCCCGGCGTCGGGCAGGCCACCGGTGCCGGCCCGGCCTCTCTTCCAGCCGCCCACTCCACAGCCCCACGCTCCGCCCCGGTACACCACCCGGCCGCCGGCTCCGGCCGTCTTCCAGCCACCGGTACCCCCGCCTCCGCCACCCAGCCCCGCGCGCACCAACCCG
>NZ_LIRL01001240.1 GCF_001419795.1 Streptomyces niveiscabiei | reverse complement strand
CATGCGTTCGGTGGCGGCGCCACCGACGCCGAGAGCCAGGCAGGCGCCGCCACCGAACGCATGGCCGTCCCCGCCGTCCTGATGGCCTTCGGATTCATCGTCTTCGTCTTCTACCCCGCCCTCATCCAGATCACCGACGCCCTGTGACCAGAAGGAACCCCAGGATGCCCCTGCTCAACCGCTCCCTGCGCCGGGCGCACACCCTGCTGCACCGTCTCACCCACGGCGACGACCGCGGCGTCACCACCGAGTACGTCATCTGGATCGCCGGACTCGCCACCCTCGCCCTCACGGTCCTGGGCATCTTCCGCCCGGAGATCGTCGCGGCGGCCAAGAACGTCGTCCTCAAGTAGGCCCGCCACCATGCCCGCCGCCCAGCCCACACGCCTCCGCGGAGACAAAGGAGCGGTCACCACCGAGCTGGTGACCGTCATGCCGCTGCTGCTCACCCTGGTCATGCTCCTCGCGCAGGCCACCGTCTGGTGGCACGCCGTCCACATCGCCCAGACCGCCGCCACCCAGGCGCTGGCGGCCACCCGAGTCCAGGACGGCACCACCGCGTCCGGCCGTCACGAGGCCCGACGCGTCCTCGGCCAACTCGGCCCCGGACCCCTGCGCGACGTCCGGATCGCGGTGACCCGTACGGCCGACCGGGCCGACGTACGCATCACCGGCACCGCCACCAGCGTCGTCCCCTTCCTCCACCTGCCCGTCGACACCCGTGCCGCCGGCCCCGTCGAACGCTTCCGCCCCGTTCAGGCGGCGCCATGAGACGAGGCCGCGGAACCCGGGGCTCGGCGACGGTCGAACTCGTCCTGCTGGCACCGGTGCTGCTGCTGATGCTGTGGTTCCTGGTCTACTGCGGACGCCTCACCGACACCCGCCTGCGGATCGAGAGCGCCGCCCACCAGGCCGCCCGCGCCGCCACCCTCCACCACACCCACCCGGACGCCGCCGAAGACGCCCGCACGACGGCCGCTGCTGTACTGCGCGACGCGGGAGTCACCTGCCAGAACCTGGCCGTCACCGTCCACGGTACCCTCGCCCCCGGCTCCACCCTCACCGTCACGGTCGCCTGCACCGTCGACCTCCACGACCTGGCCCTCCTCCAGGTCCCCGGCACCACCACCCTCACCGCCGACTTCACCGCCCCCGTCGACACCTACCGCTCAACGGGGGACACGCGATGAGTTCCGCGCCCGGCGCGGACGCGAGCCCGCGTGCGACAGGCCGCCCGCGCGGTCGCCCAGACAGCCTCGAACTCCCCGGCGTCGAGGGCGTGGGCCTCGTACCCGTCCCACTCGCCGACGGGCGACTCGGCCGTGACACCGAACGTCGCCTCGTACTCCGCGACCGTTCCGGCCTCCCGGGCGGCCTCCCGCTCGGCCGAGGACGCCGCGACGAGCGGCTTCTGGAGCGGCCCCTGGAGTTCGACCTGGCGGGCGATCCAGCCGTCGGCGGCGACCTCGAAGTAGAACCAGCGGTCGTCCTCGGCCCAGTAGCTGCGGAACCAGCGCGTCATGAGGCCATTGTCCCGGAGGCCGCGTGCTCACAGGTCCTGCGTCCACACCCCCACCGGGTGTTCCCCGGGACGCAGCCACAACCGGGGCTGGAGGTCCGGGAGTTCTTCGCCGCCGGGCTGCCACGGGAAGGCGCCGTCCCGGCCGGGCCAGACCACCTGGAGGAACGGGAACGACGGCTTGCGGTAGTAGCCGATCGCGGTCCCGAAGAACGCCTCGTACCAGCCGTGGTCGACGGCCTTGAGGACCACCGGGACGCTCGCGACGTCGTGCCGCTCCTGGCCGTCCTCGACCGTCTGCCCGTCCATGGCTCGCCGGCCGAGGTCGTTGAGGATCGTGTGCATCAGGCGGACGTCCAGGCCGAACACCGCCAGCTCGGGGATGCGACGGCCGTGCCACAGACCGGTGGTGTAGGCCCAGCCCGGCCCGTGCTCGTCGGCGGGGACCATCGTGACCTGGAAGCCGTGCCGGCGGACGGTGTCGACGGTCGACCGGGTACGGGGGGCCAGGGCGGTGACGTCCTCGCAGACGACACAGCGGCAGGCGGTGGGCATGCCCCCGAGAGTACGGGGCGCGCTCGCGGGACCTCGACGGCGCGGGAGAACGGCTCGCGGGTACGCGCGAAACCCACGGTCGTACGGAAGCTGGCGCCGACCCCCGAGACGCCCTCGGCCCGACCCGCCGTGCGACGCCGCCGCAGCGGAGACGCCGGCCAGGTCACCCCGTTCGTCGTCATCCTCACCGCCGCGGTCGTCATGTTCGCCGGCCTCCTCCTCGACGGCGGCCTCGCCCTCGCCGCGAAGACCCGCGCGCTCGGCGAGGCCCAGGAAGCCGCCCGCGCCGGCGCCCAGGCCCTCGACCTCACCGCCTACCGCGCCGACGGCACCGTACGCCTCGACCCCGCCCAGGCCCATGACCTCGCCCGCACCTACCTCGCCACCACGAACGACACCGGCACCGTCACGGCCACCACCACGACGGTCACCGTGACCGTCACCGCCCACCAGCCCACCCACCTCCTGCGCTTCCTCGGCCTGGACACCCTCACCGTGACCGCCACCGGCACCGCCCAC
>NZ_LIRL01000124.1 GCF_001419795.1 Streptomyces niveiscabiei | reverse complement strand
GCCCCCACCGACCCCCTCCACCAGGTCACCGACGTGTTCGCGAGGGTCCTGGAGATGGCCCCCGGGCAACTGGACCCCGACCTCACCTTCGAGAACTACGGCGTGGACTCGCTGGTCGTCCTCGAACTGACGCGAGCACTGGAAGCGGTGTACGGCCCGCAGTCGGCGACGCTCCTGTTCGAGCGCATCACGATCCGCCAACTGGCCGACCACTTCCGAGCGAAGGCGACCCCCGCTCCGGCGCCCCTCGCCGAAGAGGACGCGCCCCTGGACGAGGCCGAGCGCCTCATCGCCGGCATGTCCGACGAAGCCGTGGAAGAACTCCTGGCCGAACTCCTCTCCCAGCAAGCGAAGTCCGAAGGGGGCGACCGATGACCGCCGCACCGTTCACCTGTGTCGTCATCGGCGAGGAAGCCCTCCTGGTCGAGTGCACCCGCCTCCTCCTGTCCCGGGGCCACACGGTCGCCGCCGTGGTCTCCCCCGCCCCCGACCTGCTGGCGTGGGCGGAGAGCGAGGGCCTGCCCGCCGTCCCCTTCGGCAAGGACCTCGCCGCCCGACTCCAACCCCTCACCTTCGACTACCTGTTCAGCATCGCCAACCTCCGCATGCTCCCGGACGAGGTGCTGAGCCTCCCCGCCGACCTCCCGGTCAACTTCCACGACGGCCCCCTCCCGAAGCACGCCGGTCTCTACGCGACGAGCTGGGCCATCCTGGACGGCGAGCGCGAACACGGCGTCACCTGGCACGTGATGAACCGCGAGGCCGACACGGGCGACCTGCTCAAGCAGCGCGTGGTCCCGGTCCCCCCGGCCGCGACCGTGCATGACCTGGACGTCGCCTGCTTCGACGCCGGCATCGAGTCCTTCGCCGAGCTGATCGACGAGCTGGCGGCGGGCACGGCCGTCCGCACCCCGCAGGACCTGGCCCTGCGCACGTACCACGCCCGGTACGACGGCCCGCCGCGCGGCGGCGTCTTCGACTGGCGCTCGGAGGCCGCCGGGCTCGACGCCCTGGTCCGCGCGACGGCGTTCGGCAGGCGCCGCAACGACTTCGGCACGGCCCTCCTCGCGACCGGCGACGACTTGGTGGCCGTCCGGGCGGTCGAGCTCACCGGCCAGCCGTCGACAGCGGCCCCCGGCACGATCGTCACGGTCACCCCGGACACCCTCACGGTCGCGACCGCCGACAAGGACATACGCCTCACCGACCTGGCCACCCTCACCGGCGAGAAGCTCGAACTCCCGGTGTTGGCCCGACAGTTGGATGGCCGCTTCCCGCACCTCTCCGAGGAGGAGGCGGCCGGACTGGAGCAGGCGTCGAGGGCGGCCCACCGCCGCGAGGCGCGCTGGCTGCGCACGCTGGGCCGACTGGAGCCCGTACTCCCGCCGAGGTTCGGCCAGTTGACGCCGACGACGAGCCACGCGGCCCCGGTCCCCCTGCCCGTACCGCTCCGCACGGCGGCCCCGGAACAGACCGCCCTGGCCGCCGTGCTGGCGTTCCTGACCCGCCTCGCACGCGGCGGCGAGCGCACCGTGGCGATCTCCGCGCACCCCCCGGCGAGCCGCGTCCTGGCCGCCGAACTCCCCCTGGACATACCGGAGAACCCCCTCAGCCACCCCCTCGCCGACCTCTCCGCCGGGCTCGGCCCTCGACTCGACCGGCTCCGCACGGAGTCGCCGTACCGCCGGGACATCCAC
>NZ_LIRL01001239.1 GCF_001419795.1 Streptomyces niveiscabiei | reverse complement strand
CCCCCCTCCCCCCCCGCATAGACGCAGCTGCAAGTCGAAGACGCAGGATCAGTGCTGCTTCCCGACTCAGGAGACCACTCGATCCAACGCGTGCGGCCTGTCGTCTACGTCTGCGTCCGAGCGTGGCGCGGGGGACAGATTGCTGAAGTCGGCGACAGCGACCGCGGCGGTCACCTCTTGCCAACGCGATCGCCCTCCGCGTCACCGCAGCGTGGATCTGCGAGAACTGACAGGAGCCGGTATGCCAGCCAGCACCCCACAGGGTCCGACACCGAGCCAGACATGGCGGCGTCCACCGACACCCTGGCAAGGCAAGCACCGTGTTGGTCGAGATCGACGAGCAGGTCGAGCGGGCGCTTCACCGTCCACTTACCGCTCACAAGCGGAGAAGAATAGGAGTACCTTTTGGTACCAGAGAGGGTGTGAGCATGAGAATCACAGAGGAAGCCCGCGGTCGGACAACCCGTACGACAGCTCCGTTGAAGGTCGATGCGGCCATAGACGAGCTGATCGCGGATGGCGCCCACTTTCTGGGGATGACGAAGAAAGACCTGGTCGCCGAGGCCGTCCGAACCTACTTGGAGATCCGCCGTGAGGAGGTTCGGGCCAGCATGCTGGAGAAGATGCGCAAGCTGGACGGATCCGTGGAATCGAGCGTCTCGCTGCTCACCGGGCTGTCACCGGAGCGGATCAAGGAACTCGGCGGAGTGGGCGGGGACGACTGACCCGTGCAGCCCGCTCGACCCACACTCCGCACACTCCGCGAGGACTTGAAACTACCGCTGCCGTCAGCCCTGAAGCCGCTCGACGAACTGGATCATCCGATCTTGGCCAAGGCCCGGGAACACTTCGCCGACGACGGGGCCGGCCATGAGCGCATCCGCTCGATCGACGATGAGGTGCTCTTCAAGGTCAAGGTCCAACGCTGGCGCGGAGCGGTCTGGACCGACGAGGATCTGCCCTGGCTCATCGCTGCCGGGCAACGGGAGGACGGGTCACCAGACGACTTCTACTCAGCTCTGGAGACGACCGCGAGG
>NZ_LIRL01001238.1 GCF_001419795.1 Streptomyces niveiscabiei | reverse complement strand
CGCACACAGACCCCGGCCCCCTCGACAGCACCGGCACCACGGCCCAGCCCGCCGACGCGGACGCCCCCGCCTACCGCGCGGACCGCATCGCGGATGCCGGGAGCCTGGTCGACCGGGAACGCGCGGTGGCCGAACTGACGGACGCCGCCCGGCAGATACGGCCCGGCATCGACGACGGCCGTGTGCTCCGGTGGCTGCGGGCGGCCCGTGACCTGACCGAGCACGCCGACGCCCGTGACCTCGTCCTCCAGCAGTACGGCACGACCGCCTACCTGGCCTGCGACTACGCCGCCGCCCGGGCCGCCGCCGAGTCCCTGCTGCGCGACCCGGGACCGACGCTGAGCGACCTGGACCTTCAGGAGGCCGCGTGCCTGATCGTGGCGGTCACGGCGAACCAGCGCGACTGGCCCACGATGTCGCGCCTCGGGACCGCCCACTGGTGGGACGTACTGCCGGTCCCCGCCCTGGCCAGGGTGACCGGCCGGGCCCTCGCCCTGTGCCACCTCTCGCGCTGGCGGCAGACGGAGGACCTGCTCCGTACGACCGAGACGGTGTGGAACACCGGCCCCCGCGCCCGCGCCGCACCCGCCGTCTTCCTCGCCATGGCCGAACTCGGCGTCGGCCGCCCGGAGCCCTACCGGCGCGCACTGGCCTTCGACGAGGCACCTCAACTCCCCCCGGGCAAGGTGTACTCGCTGGCCGGCGGCATGGTCGACAACCTCCTCACCCGCTACGACCTCGCCGGGGTTACCACGCTGCTGGCGACCACCGGCCTGACCGTGCCCGTGCTGCCGCCGCTCAGCCGGTTCCTCCACCACCACCTCACGGGCGACTGGGACCAGGCCCTGGAGTCGGCCCGCAGGCTCCTGGCCGGCCGCGAGATCCAGTCCACCCCGGTGGCGGACAGCGCCCTGCTCCCCGCGCGGACGGCGGCGATCCTCCTCGCCCAGGGCCGCGTCACCACCGCCCTCCAGCTGGTGCGGGACGCGGACGGCGAGGGCGCCCCGCCCCAGTGCTCCCTGCACGCGACAGAGGCCGAACTCCTCATGGCCCTCGGCGACTTGGCCGGGGCCGAGCGAACCCTGCGCACCGGCCTGGACCGGACCCGGGCCCACGACCAGACCTACGGCACGGACGAACTGTGGGCCCTGCTGGCCCAGTTGACGTCCCGGGCTGGACGCGACAGCGAAGCGGTGGACTGTGTACGGCACTTGGAGGACCTCGTCCACCGGACCGGCACCGACCGCACCCGCCTCCTGCACCTCCTCGCCTCGGCCCGCGTCCAGCGCGACGCAGCGCCCGGCACCGCCCACCGGGCCCTGCGTGAGGCCGTGGACCTCGCCCGCGAGCGGGGCCTGCCGTTCGAGACGGCGACCACCCTGGTGACCGCCGCCACGGCGGGCGCGGTCCCGGCGGCGCTGCTGCACGAGGCGTACGAGGTGTTCGGCCGGACCGGCGCGGCCCTGTGGCGCTTCCGTACGAGAACCGCGCTGCGGGAGGCCGGGCTCACCGTCCCGGGCCGCAGCCGGGCCACCGCCGAGAACGACGGCCTGCTCACCACGCTCCTCACCGAACAGCTCACCACCCGCCAGATCGCCCGCGTCCTCCACCTCACCGAGGACGCGGTGTCCCGCCGCCTGTCCCGCCTCTTCGCCCGCACCGGCAAACGCTCCCGCACGGAGCTGGTCACCGCCTCCCTCACCC
>NZ_LIRL01001237.1 GCF_001419795.1 Streptomyces niveiscabiei | reverse complement strand
AGGGCCTGATCACGGCCCGCGACCGAGCCTGGCAACTGGAGGTGGAACGCCACCGGGCCCAGGGCACGTCCGCAAGCTTCCTCGGTCGCGGGCCGTGATCAGGCCCTGTGCGTGGGCCAGTGCGGTCGCGGTGGTGGCGCGGAGGTGCGGGATGCCGAAGGTGTCGCGGTAGGTCTCTGTGGTCATTCTGGGCAGCCCCTCAATTTTAGGTTAGCCTTGCCTAAGTCAGGCAGCGTACGTGAGGGGTGGAGGCGGTATGGCGCAGGGGCGGGGCTGGGAAGGTGCGGTTCTGAAGCTCATGCGGGCCAGGGACTTCACCCTCACCGTGACGGCGAACGAGCAGGTCAGCGCCGAGTACCGGCGTATCCGCGTCACCGACGGCGGGCTCCTCGCCGCGAACCCCGTGCACCCGACCATGTGGGTGCGGCTGTGGTTCCAGAACGCCGGGCGGCCCCACCAGCGGGCGTACACGCTGGTCGATCCCGACCCGGAGAGCGGTACGTTCACGCTGGAGTTCGCGCTGCACGAGGGCGCCGCCAGCGACTGGGCCCGTGAGGTCCGGGCCGGCGACACGATCGAGGCGACCGTCCAGGGGACCGGCTTCGAGGCGCCCGTACCCGGGCCCGGCCATGTCCTCGCGATCGGCGATCCCGCGTCGCTGCCCGCGATCAACTCCCTTCTCGACTCGATGAGTTCCATCGAGTCGACCGTGTGGTTCGAGGGCGGGGGCGACGAGTTGCCCTTCCGGCACGGTGTACGGCGGGTGCCGCGCGGGGAGTTGGTCGAGCGGGTTCGGCGGGAGCTGCCGGAGGTCCTCGCGGGGGCGGAGGCGCCGTACGTGTGGATCGCGTGCGACACGCGTACGACTCGGGCGCTCTCGGCGTACGTCCGCAAGGAGCTCGGCGTCGCCAAGGAGCGGGTCCATGCGCTGGGGTACTGGCGCGCGGGGTGACCCTTTCGGCGGGATCATCTGGGTATGGACGTCACCCTGCATCTTGCACAGGATTCCGCGGCCGATGAGTTGCTCGGGCGGTCGGCTCTGGCGGCGCTGGTGGGGATGCTGCTGGATCAGCAGGTTCCGATGGAGTGGGCCTTCAGGGGGCCTCGGACCATCGCGGATCGGTTGGGGGTCGAGGATCTCGATGCGCGGGAGATCGCCGGGATGGATCCTGAGCGGTTTGCTGCGCTGCTTTCCGAGAAGCCTGCGGTGCATCGGTATCCCGGGTCGATGGCCTGGGGGTCCCCCCTGCTCGAAGAGCTTGGGG
>NZ_LIRL01001236.1 GCF_001419795.1 Streptomyces niveiscabiei | reverse complement strand
CCCCCAGATGCGCCCCGTAGTGCGGACAGTGCGCGTCGAGCACCGCGGCCCGCCCGTCCGCTCCGCGGAACGCGATCAACGCCCGCCCGAAGTAGTGCAGACTCACCACCCGCCCGGCCCGTAACTCCTTGCCGCGCGCCACCGCGTACCACCCGTACGGCACGCTCGGCATCGGATACGCGTCCGCCCGGGGATCGCGCGGAAGCTGGGTCAGGTCGTCACTGCGCCGTGATCGCATGCGGCGATGTTAACGGCCCTGGACGATTCAACTACCCCTTCGTGCAAGGGAGTTGGCGAAAACACGCGAGCCGTGGCCTGTCGCCGAGGGTGACGAAACGGCCCCGATGGGTAGGGTCAACGCGACGGAGCGACGATGCGACGACGTGACGACGTGACGCGCGACCACAGGAAGGGCGGACCCCCGTGACCGACGGCCCCGAACGCGAGATGGCCACCGTCAGGATCCCCAAGGACGCGATCGAACCCTTCGTCGCCGCCCTCCAGGTCGGCATGGCCGCCATGGTCGAGGACGCGGGCGGCGTCGAGTGGTACTACCCGATGGGCCAATGGGACCAGGAACACGTGGAGTTCGCCCTGGTCCCGGACGCGGACGCGGTCATGGTCCGCATGTCCTCGGACCGGGCCCACACGATCGTGCTGCCGATGAGCAAGTGGCACGAACTGATGGGGCAGGTGGCGCTGCCGGAGTGAGCGAGGGGCGGCGCCGGGCCGCAGGTAACACCGGCCCGGCACCGGGGCGAACACCCCCTATTCGCGCGACCGTTCGACGATCGCCTTCGCCAGGGACAGGGCGCCCGCGACGAACGCGAACACGCTGCCGGCCGCCTGGACAACGCTGAACCAGTGCATCTGCCGACCTCCGGCAGCTCGGCATGCCGAAGAGCACCGCCGCCGACCTCGTCCGGGGCAAGGCGTGGGAACTGGCCAACGTCCGGCGTTTCCTTGCCGGTTGCGGCGTCCCCCAGCCGGACTGGGGGCCTGGCTGACCGCGTTCGAGCGGACCAGGACCGGCAGCCCCCCCACCCGCCACCCGCGACGCCGTCCGCGTCCGGGACGCCTCCCCGAGACGCCGCGATCCAGCTGTGCGGGGCGTCCGGCGACCTGCCCGGGTA
>NZ_LIRL01001235.1 GCF_001419795.1 Streptomyces niveiscabiei | reverse complement strand
TCCCGCCCACGGACGAGATTCTCCAGAAAAAATCGCAGAAGGGTGCTGACGAGATCTGGGAGGGGCGCCCGAAATGGCGCAACAAAACCGCCTACGATCTCGCCAGGAAGGGCCAGCAGATCGAGGTCACGGCGCTGGACATGAACGCCGCCTATCTCTCCGCTTTCAAGGTGTGGCTCCCTGTCGGGAAGCTGATCGAGGAAGAGACCGACCAGCACCATCCGAAAAAGTCGGGCGTCTACCTGATCACCCCGCCGGAATGGGAGCACGACGACCTCCCCAACCCCCTGGGCTTCCGTAAGGAGACGGGCCCGGTGTGGGTGCCCGACTCGATGGTCCGCACCCTCCTGGACTGCGCATCCTGGGACCTGAGCGCCCCCCCGGTCATCCACCGCGCCCTCCTGTCCGGCGGCACGGAGATCCTGTTGGAGAAACTCCGCCGCGCCCTCGCCGACGTCCGCAAGAATGCCATTGAGGAAAACGACGAGATCACCACGGAATACGTGAAGTCCATGTATTCTAAGTTCGTGTCCACCATCGGAGAGTCCGCCGCCAACACCGAGATCCGGCGGCCCGACTGGATGCACATCATTCGCACCAAGGCGTTCACGAATCTGTGGCGCAAGGCATACAAGGCGCGTGAGGCCGGTCTGACCGTGATCGAAATCTCCGGAACCGACGAACTTCACATCGCGGGTGACTGGCGGCCGGTATTTCCGGAAGGCCGGAACCTGAGCCAGGTCAAGGAAAAGAACACCTACATGCTGGGGGGTAGCCGATAATGTCAGGATCACCAGGACTCTGGCAGCGCTGGGGCGTGTGGCAGAAATACGGTGCCCGGGGCGTGAAAGGCGGCGAAGCCCTGATCATGGAGATCAACCGGATCGTCTACCAGTCCGGCATCTCCTCCCCCGCCACCTCCAAGCGCGGTATGAACGCCCGCCTGCGGTACCTCGACAGCGCTGCGGGACGCGAGGCCCTCCGCAATCAGGGCGTCTCCGACCGCGCCCTGAAATCCTGGATGAAGGGAAAAGCCACCCCCTCACCCGCGAACCGCGAGCGCATCGACAACGCCTATTGGGAGCGCAAGCGGGAAAACCTCATCCGCTCCGGATGGCTCAAACGGCATCTCGACAACAACGGCGCGGGCAGGCGCATCGAGATCTACCCCGTCGACGAAAGCAACGTTCCCCAGCCTTATCGCCGTACCGAGGGAACGCACCGAAACCTGACGAACCGCTCTGTCACCGTCCGCTACATCTGGAACGACCTCGTCGACGCATGGGCCAACCAGGACGCGGACATGATGGACGAAATCTGGGAGGACATCATCTCGGACCTCGATTCCGACTGGACGGCATACGCCTACGTCTCCTCGGTCGGAATCGCCGCCTGACTACCGACCCTCGCCCGCGCCCGGTACCCACCGCCCTTTCCGGCCGGTGGGTACCGGCATTCCAG
>NZ_LIRL01001234.1 GCF_001419795.1 Streptomyces niveiscabiei | reverse complement strand
CAGCACCACCGCGCGGCGCGCGTCGAACGCCTCGACGTCCCGGAACTGGAGGTCCTGCGCGCCGCGCGGTGGTGCTGGCGATCGGCGAGGGTGAGGCGTCGCGGATCTACCGCACGGACGACGGCGGGGCGACGTGGACGGAGTCCTTCCGCAACACCGACGCGCGCGCGTTCTACGACTGCCTGGCCTTCTTCGACCGCCGCCACGGCCTCGCGATGAGCGACCCCGTGGACGGACGGTTCCGCATCCTGTCCACCGCCGACGGCGGACGCACCTGGACCGTCCTCCCGGACACCGGCATGCCGGCCGCCCTGGACGGCGAGGCGGGCTTCGCGGCGAGCGGCCAGTGCCTCGTGACCTCCGGCCCGCGCGACGTCTGGCTGGCGACCGGCGGCGCAGCGCACGCGCGCGTACTCCACTCCGCGGACCGGGGCCGCACCTGGACCGCTGCCGACACCCCGATCCCCGCCGCCGACCCGGCCCGAGGCGTCTTCGCCGTGACGTTCCGCGACCCCCGCCACGGGATCGCGGTGGGCGGCGACTACCGCCCCGATCAGCCCTCCCCGCGAGCGGCGGCCGTCACCACGGACGGGGGCCGCACCTGGCGCCCCGCCGCCGCACCCCCGCCGTCCTACCGCTCGGGCGCCGCCTGGCTGCCCCACGCCCGCGCGACGGCCCTGGCCGTGGGCCCCACCGGCACCGACATCACCACGGACGCGGGCCGCACCTGGCGCCCCCTGGCCCCCGGCTCCTTCGACACGGTCACCTGCGCGCCGGACCGTACCTGCTGGGCGGCGGGCGAACAGGGGAGGGCGGCCCGCCTGGAACGCTGACCCCGCGTCGTGCGCGGGGTCGACGGGCCGGCTCACCGGGCGGCACACGGGGCGACGGCGGGTTCAGGCCGCGTAGACCCTGCCCTGCTTCACCAGGTAGTGCACGGGGTCCGAGCAGCCGAGGGAGGGCGTGAGCAGCAGGCTCACGGTCAGCGGCGCGGGCTCGGTGCTCGCGGTCGAGAACTGACAGACCGCGCCCTTGCCGGTGAGCGGGTACCAGAACCAGCCGTCGACGTCGCCCACGGTGACGCGGTCCGACTCCGTCCAGGCACCGCCCGCCTGCGTGTAGACCTGCAACCGCACGGAGGCGGCGTACTCGTCCTCCGTCGAACGCAGCGCGGTCAGGGTGATCCGGTAGTCGGAGCCGAGGGTGGACGAGGCGATCTCCCGCGTCTGCGGCGGGATGGCGACGGCCGCGTTCGAAGCGCCCGCGCCGGCGGCGCCGAGGCCGGCCGCCATCAGCAGGGTGAGGGCCGCGGCGGTGCCGCGGCGGGTACGAGTGCGTGTCGAGTTCATACGTTCCCCCGTGGAACGAGTTGGTCCGGAACATCGGAATGTTCCGTTGTCAGTGAAGACGCGTCAGATGGTTCGAAGGTTGCACAGCGATCCCCGTGGGGCCGGTCCACGCGGGCCACGGCACGCTCCTGCGTCGCGCGTGGCCCCGCCACCGGGCGCGCCCTCGTGCTGCCCCACCCCGTACCCTCGACCCACCATGACGACCGTACAGATCCCCGCCGACTGGCCCACCACCGAAGCGGAAGCCCGAGCCGTGCAGGACACCCTCCGCGCGCGCGTGGTGCTCGACGAACCCGGCCCGCCGCCGGGCACGGGACACGTCACCGGCGTGGATGTCGCCTACGACGACGAGCGGGACGTCGTCGCGGCGGCGGCCGTCG
>NZ_LIRL01001233.1 GCF_001419795.1 Streptomyces niveiscabiei | reverse complement strand
GCCGACGCCCTCGACGACGCCGCCGGACAACTCGCCTCCGTCGTACGGAGGTTGCGCGGCGAGGCCCCGCGCACGGCCGCCTCCTGGGTGACCGGCCTGACCGAACTCCGCCACGCCCAGGGCCACTTGCTGACGCTGAAGGAGCTTCGGTACGCCGACCTGCCCCGCATCGACGCGCTGTCCGAGGAGGCCGGCGCCGACCTCGACCGGTTCGGGCGGCGTGCCGTCGAGTTCCTGGCCCGGCCGGACGCCTTCGACGCCCAACAGGCCGACGTGGAAAGGCTGTCGGCCGACGCGGGCGCCATCACGACCGTCGCGGAGGCCCGCCCCGTGGCCGACCGCATCGAGGCCCTGGCGGAGGGACTGCGCACGGTCACCGAGGTGGTGGCGGGCCTCGACATCGGGGACGCGACCGTACGGACGTCCGTGCTGGAGCGTGTCGCCGACGTCCTCGGCGGCGTCAACCGCGCCCGCGCCGTCCTCGACGCCCGCCGCCGTACCCTGCGCGACAGCGAGGGCCGTGCCGAATTCGCCGCCGAATTCGCCCTGTTGGGCCAGACCGTCACCGGCGCGCTCGCGGCGGCGGACACGCCGGACGCCTGCGATGCCCAACTCGCGGGCGTCCTCGTCCGGTTGGAGAACCTGGAGTCCCGCTTCGCCGAGTTCGACGACTTCCTCGCCCAACTCGACGACCAGCGCGCTGAGTTGTCCGACGCCTTCGCCGCCCGCAGGCAGAGCCTCCTGGACGCCCGCGCCCGCCGCGCCGAACACCTCGCCGCCTCCGCCGCCCGCATCCTGGAGACCATCGCCCGCCGCGCCGCCACCCTCCCCGACGCGGACGCCGTCAGCACCCACTTCGCCTCCGACCCGATGGTCGCGAAGATCCGCCGCACGGCCGAAGAACTCCGCCGACTCGGCGACTCCGTACGGGCGGAGGAACTGAACGGCCGCCTGCGCGCCGCCCGCCAGGAGGCGACCCGCGCCCTGCGTGACCGCACCGACCTGTACGCCGACGACGGCCGCACCCTGCGCCTGGGCGCCCACCGCTTCACCGTCACCACCCAGCCCCTCGACCTCACCCTCGTACCCCAGGGTGACGGCCTCGCCTTCGCCCTCACCGGCACCGACTACCGCGCCCCCGTCACCGACCCCGCCCTCACCGCCGCCCGC
>NZ_LIRL01001232.1 GCF_001419795.1 Streptomyces niveiscabiei | reverse complement strand
GTACTACAACAGGTAGGGGGTACTACACGGGGACTACCTGAGGACTACGCGCGGCTCGGCAGCGGATGGTCCGCCGTCGGATTCCCCAGCGCGTGCAGCAGCCCCACGGTCAGCACCAGCCCTTCCCGCGCGATGGCTTTGGGCAGGTGTTCGTCGGTGGCGTGCTGCCGGCAGCCGGGGTAGGAGTGCGGGAGCCAGAGCGTGGACAGGCCGAGTACGTCCGTGAAGACCGCGTTGGGCAGGCCGCCGCCGATGTTGGGGAGGACGGCGACGGGCCGCCCGGCGGCGCGGTCGAGGACGGGCCGCGCCCACCGCACCCACGGGTCGTCGAGCGGCGTACGACTCGCGGGGTACGCGCCGAGCGTGCTGACGTCGACCATCGGGTAGCCGTGGGAGGCGAGGTGCGCGGCGACAGCGGCGGCGGCGCCCTCGACGTCCGTGCCGACGACGTGCCGGAGCTGGAGGACCGCGCGGGCCCGCCCGGGGATCGCGTTGACGGGGTGCTCGGCGTCGCCGGAGGAGAAGGCGATGACTTCGAGGGTGTTCCAGGCGTAGAGCCGTTCGGCGGGGGTGAGTCCCGGCTCACCCCAGTGCGGGTCGGCGTCGACCTCGACCCCGGCGAGCGCCTCGCGCACCTCGGGGCTCACCGGCGGCGGCAGCAGCTCGGGGACGAGGATGCGGCCGTGTCCGTCGACGAGGGTGGCGACGGCCCCGGCGAGGGTGGTCGCCGGGTTGCGCAGGACGCCGCCCCGGTTGCCGGAGTGGTGGGAGCCGGGCCGCAGATCGGCGTCGAGGAGGAGCTGTACGGCGCCCCGGGCGCCGAGGAACAGCGTCGGTGTCGTCTCGTCGAGGCGGGGTCCGTCGGAGGCGAGCAGGACGTCCGCCGCGAGCAACTCCCGCTGGGCGGCGGCGAATGCGGTGAGGCCGGGCGAGCCGATCTCCTCGCCGGGGTCGAAGAGGAACGTCAGGTTGAAGCCGAGGCGGCCCTGCTCGGCGAGCAGCAATCGCAACGCGGCGAGGTTGACGAGGTGTTGGCCCTTGTTGTCGGCGGCGCCGCGCCCGTACCAGCGGTCGCCGTCGGCGGTGAGGGTCCACGGGTCGCGGTCCTCGCTCCACCGGCCGGCCATGCCCTCGACGACGTCGGCGTGGCCGTAGCACAGGACGGTCGGCAGCGCGGGGTCCTCGATCCGGCGGCCGACCAGGAAGGGGCCGGCCGCCGGTGAGGGGTTCTCGTGCCGGGTGACCGTGCAGCCGAGGTCCGTCAGCGCGGGGGTCAGGATCTCGCCGAGGTATGCCTCCAGGGCAAGGCGGCCCTCGGGGAGCGCACTCTCCGTGGCGTACGCGACCATCGTCGCGAGCTCGGCGAAGAAGGCACCGGAGTCGACGAACTCCTCGGCCGCGCGGGCGAGTTTCTCGGGGGTCACGGGTGCGCGCTCCAGGGTTACGGGGAGGTGTGGCATCAGCAGAGTAGGGCGGTTCGCGGTCTGCGACCATTGCCGTTTGTGACGCCCTGCGTTCTCTTTTCGGCAACCCTCCGGAGGTTTTGGTGCAGATGCTGCCGGTGAACCTGGCGTATTTCCTCGAAGTGGCCCGCGCGGGTTCGGTGACGGAGGCCGCGCAGGGTCTGAACGTGGCGCCGTCGGCGGTCAGCCGGCAGATCGCCAAGCTGGAGTCGAGCCTCGGGGTGGCGCTGTTCGTCCGGCATCCGCGCGGGATGACCCCGACCGAGGCGGGCCTGCGGCTGCTGGCCCACGCGCGCCGCACGGAGGCCGAATCGGCCGCGCTGGTCGAGGAGTTGAGGAGCGGCGGGGGCGCGGCGGCGCGCACGGTCGCCGTCGCCTGCTCGGAGGGGTTCGCGCACCGCCTCGTCCCGCGCGCCGTCGCCGCGCTGCGCCGCGACCATCCCGACGTGTCGTTCCGCATCGACGTCGTGCGGCGCCAGGAGGCGACGCGCCGGGTCGTGGAGGGGCTCGCGGACGTCGCGGTGACCTATGCGATGGGGCCGCAGGCCGACGTGCGCGTCGAGTGCTCGGTGGTGGTGCCGGTGACCGCGCTCGTCCCGTACGGGCATCCGCTCGCCGGGCGCGAGCGGGTGGGTCTCGCCGAACTCTGCGGGTATCCCCTGGCGTTGGCCGGCCCGGGGACCAGTCAGCGCGAGCTGTTCGACATCGGCGTACGCCTCGAAGGGCTCACCGTGCGCCCGGCCCTGGTGTGCGACGCGCTCGCCCCGCAGTACGCGTTCGTCCGCGCGGGCGGCGGCATCGCCCTGGTCGGCGACCTCGGCGACCAGGACGACACGGGCCTCGCCCACGTCCGCGTCGACCACCCGGTGTTCCGCCAGCGGGAGGCACAGGTCCAGACGGCGGCGGTACGGCGGCTCCCGTGGGCGGCGACGCGCTGCGCGGAACTGCTGACGGAGGCGTTGCTGAGGGCGCCGGGGACCTAGTCCCTTCCGCCTACTCCTCCTCGGTCCCGAGGCCCTTACCGGTGCGGACCAGCGTCGTTAACCTGAGCGGCCCATCCCCCCTTCCCCCCGAGGAGAACGGTGCCCGAGAGCGGCTTCGCCCACGTGTGTGCGCTGGACGTGCTGGAGGAGGACGTCCCCCGGCGGTTCGAGGTCGCGGGGGTGCCTCTGGCCGTCGTCCGGACGAAGGCGGAGGTCTTCGCGATCCACGACGTCTGCTCGCACAGCGCGGTGTCCCTCTCGGAGGGGGACGTCGAGGGGCGCAGCGTGTCGTGCTGGCTGCACGGCTCGCGGTTCGACCTCGGCACCGGCAAGCCGCTCGACCCCCCGGCGACCAGGCCGGTCCCCGTGTACCCGGTGCGGGTCACGGACGGGCACGTGTACGTGTGCCTGCCGGGCGAGGGCTGATGGAGGGCGCCGCCGACGGCGCGCGTTCGGACGCCACCCGCAACCGTGAGCGCATCCTGGACGCCGCGCGGCGTCTGGTCGTCGAGCACGGGCCCGAGCACGTCACGATGCGGGAGGTCGCGGCCGAGGCCGGTGTCGGCAAGGGCACCCTGTTCCGGCGGTTCGGCGACCGGGACGGCCTGCTCGCCGCGCTGCTCGACGAGGCCGACGCGGACTTCCTGGAGGCGTGCACGTCCGGCCCTCCGCCGCTGGGCCCCGGCGCGCCGCCCGTCGACCGGCTCACCGCGTTCGGCCACGCCCTGCTGGACCGAACGGCCGTCGAGGGCGACCTCGGCCCGCCCCTCGCCCGGGTCCTGCTGCCGCGCCACCGCGACGACTCCGGACCGGGCCGCGCCTTCCAGACCCATGTGACGGCGCTCCTGCGCGAGGCGGGCGTCGAGGGCGACCACGACCTCCTCGCCCGCGCCCTGCTGTCCTTCCTGAGCTGGGAGACGAAGGACTACCTCGACCGGCACGCGATCCCGGAGGCCCGCCTGTACGCGGCGTGGGCGGACCTGGTCCGCCGCGTGCTGTGCCTGCCCCGGGGCTGAACGCTCACGGCGCGGTGCGCCGCGTCTCGCGCGCCCGCTCCAGGACGCCCGCAGCCGCCCGGTTGCGCGCGTGCGGGCGCAGCCGGGCCAGGAGGGTGCGCAGCCGGGTGTCGGCCCGGTCGCTGGCGATCACCGGGTACGTGTCGAGGAAGGTGTGCGCCGCCGCGCAGGCCCGGTCGAGGTGCCCGATGTCCAGGTGGGTCAGGGCGAGGTCGGCGAGCGTGATCGCCGTGGAGCGGCGTTCGTCCGGCGGCCGGTGGCGCAGCGAGGTCTCCAGGGCCCGTACGGCCGACCGGTGGTCGCCTCGTGCCCGGTGCACGTACGCCTGTTGCAGGGCGAGGACGCCGGGGTGGAAGGCGCCGGTGGGCAACTCCCCCGCGCCGCCCGCGCGTTCGAGGCAGCGTTCCGTCTGGGTGAGGCGTGCGAGGCAGGCCGGGTCGCCTGTGGCGGCTTCCGCGACCGCCAGCTGGCCGAGGAAGAAGGCGTGCTGGCGGGGCGGGGCATGCCGGACCCCGATCCGGGCGGCGCCCCGCGCCAGCGCCCTCGCCTCGTCGGCGTGGCCCAACTGGTGGGCCTGGACGCTGAGTCCGCGCAGGGCGACCGCGTGTCCGACGCGGTCGCCGACCTCGTCCGCGAGCCTCGCCGCGGCCCAGTACATGCGCTGCGCCAGTGCGTGCCGGCCGCTGTCGTAGGCGACGAATCCGCAGAGGTACGCCAACTGGGCGGCCACCTCGAAGAGTTCGCGGCGGACGCCGGACGGGGCCGAGCCGCGCAGCCAGGGGAGCAGGGTGGTGCCGAGGAACCGGCGCAGGGGTTCGCGGACCGCGCCGGAGCCGAAGACGTCGTCGCTGCGGGAGAGGACGACGAGGAGGTGGCGGGCGGATTCGACGTGGGG
>NZ_LIRL01001231.1 GCF_001419795.1 Streptomyces niveiscabiei | reverse complement strand
ACCTCCCCCACCACCACAGCCACCCCCACGACCGCGGTCAACGCCCGCCGCAGCACCCCGGGTTCAGCCCCCTCCCCGATGACCCGCAACGACTCGTCGAGGGTCTCCCGATCGGCCGGCGACACCTGATCCCGCAGCGCGCGAACAGCGGCGAGCATTTCCCGGAACGCGGCCTCCGAATCCCCGGCGGACTGATACGTGTTCTGGATCTTCCCGACGTTCCCGGACCCGCCGTACACGTTCACGACGTCCCCCTGATGAAAATGACGGCTCTCTCCGGCGTTCAATTCCCCTGCTTCCCCACATTATTGTTCCCGCCGACCATATTGATCTTGTCGCCGATGTGATAGTTCTCGACCTGGATCTGGAATTCCGCCTCGGGATTGTCGATCGCGTCCATGATCTGGAAGACGAGCCGCGAGACGACGGATTTGTCGGTGCTGACGAGCGCGGTGTACGGCGTCCCGGCGGTCTCGATGACGAGCGCGTGGTAGACGGGCGTGACCAGGACGGACACCAGCCGCGCGACGAGGACGAACCCGAGCACGCAGTCGAGGAGGAGGACGAGGTCCGAGACGACCCCGGCGTCCGCGTCGGCCAACTCCCCATGGGACGCTGCCGAGAGGATCACGCCGGAGACGATCACCAGGATCAGCCCATAGCCGAGGAACTGCCCCAGCGCGTCCATCCGCCGGGGCCGGATCCGAACCGTCGTCGCCCGCGCGATGTTGTGCAGCGGATACGCCTCCGCCCCCACCCACAGGATTCGCCGGCTGACCCGGACATTGATGACTTCACGCTTGGCCATGACGGATTCCCCCGAACCGGCGCCCAAGAACGCTTCCCCGACAGGAAAAGAGCATCCTCGGGAATCACCGACTCGGCAAGCGGAATGCGAGAAGTAAAAGGCCCGTTGTTTTATTCGATTTCCGAACCGTTGACGCCCTAACCCTGAGACGCCCCGGAGGAGCCCCGAGCCGCCCCGGAGGAATCACGCGGCACCCCGGACGACCCCCGCACCATCAACTCCCCCCGGATCACGGCGATCCCCCCGGGC
>NZ_LIRL01001230.1 GCF_001419795.1 Streptomyces niveiscabiei | reverse complement strand
CGCGGGGGTCGGCGGGGGCGTGCGGGGCGCCGTCCGTTCTGTGCGGTGGGACCTGCGACGCGTGGGGTGTTCTGTGGACGTCGGGTGACGTTCCGTGAACGGTGTCGCCCGCGTTGCGGTCCGTGCCGTGCGGTCCTGTCTGCGTCGCGTTCATGATCGTCTTTCCCTCCCCGGGCATCCCCCCGGAGGACACAGGGTGCCAAATGGCGTGGCCTGTGCGGAAGCTGGGGCGTGGCGACACGCCCGGGACGGGCCGGGCTGTCACCAGAGGGTGACGGCAGGTCACCGTACTGGAGGGGGACGAAGTGGAGGGCCGGTGACCCGTCCGGCCGTACCGCATAGGCTGTCGGCACCGTGGGTGCGCGACGGACGTGTGCCGGGAAGCGGTGGAGACAGTCGGATACGGGGCGTGTCGGACGGGGCCGGGAAAGCGGAACCGCCGGCGGGTGCCGTACAGAGCGCCGCAGGGGGCAACCGCCATGACGACAGGTCGGCTCGGGCAGACCGCGCCGCCGAACGCGGCATACGCCGGGCAGGTCGTGCACTTTCCGGACCCGGTCCGGGCGGGCCGTCACCCCAGAGGTGTACGGGTCGACGAGCGCGGCTACCCCGACTTCTCGCCGTACGCGCGCGCGGTGGCGGAGATCGCCGACCCCCCGGAGGGGTTCGGCGTCGACGAACTGCGCCTCACGGACTACGTGTCGGCGAACGCCGCGCAGGCCGCCGCCGGGCACGAGCTGTGGGACACGGTGTCCCCGGTGGCTACCCCGCACGGCTGGACCTGGCACCACGTCGCCGGGACGCGCCGCCTCGAACTGATACCCGTAGACGTCAAGGCGCTGCTGCGCCACCACGGCGGTGTCGCGACGGCCCGCGTCGACCACGCGAAACGGGGCACCCGGCCGCTCCAGGAGACCCGGCCCACCCACTTCCGGCTGCCGAAGTCGGGTGTCGCGGTGACCGAGGCGCAGGTCCAGGGGGTCGAGGAGGACCTCGGCTACCGCCTGCCCGGCGCCTACCGCTCCTTCCTGAAGGCCGCGGGCGGCTGCGCGCCCGTCGGGACCGCGCTCGACGCCGAGCTCGGGCTCCTTGTTGACCAGCCGTTCTTCACGGTCCGCGACGAGGCCGCCGTCAACGACCTCGTGTACGTCAACAAGTGTCTGCGCGACCATCTCACCAAGGACTACCTCGGCGTCGGCTTCGTCCAGGGCGGCCTGATCGCCGTCAAGGTCAAGGGCGAGCGCCTCGGGTCCGTCTGGTTCTGCGCGTACGACGACGTCCGCGACGCCGACCCGACCTGGCCGCCGGCCGAGCGCGTCGAACGCCTCCTCGTGCCCTGCGGCGACGACTTCGACGCGTTCCTGTCCCGACTCGCCGGTGATCCACCGGAGTTGGAGACGGTGGCCAACCTGATGGTGGACGGCGGCTTCGCCCGCGTCGTTCCGGTTGCTGGGGAGTGATCCGCACATGGTGACGTTCGCGCAGGCGCAGGAGCGCGCGGAGGAGTGGGTCAACGGGGACGTGCCCGTGTACCAGCATCGCGAGGTGCGCGTACGGGAGTTCGGCCTCGGGTTCGTGGTCTGGGCGGAGGACCGCGCGGAGGGTCCCCGCGGTGACGGGGGCGCCCAGCGGCTCGTCATCGCCCGCGACAGCGGGGAGGCCACGCTGTGGCCCGCCCTGCCGGTCGGCGAGGTCATCCGGCGGTACGAGGAGCGGTACGGGGGTGAGGCGGGGGGTGTCGCGGACGCGGTGCCTGCGGCGGCGGCCCGGGTGGACCTGAACCAGACGTCGTTCCTGTTGTCGCCGCCGGAGTGGTTGCAGGACGCGGCGGACAAGTTGGGGATTGGGG
>NZ_LIRL01000123.1 GCF_001419795.1 Streptomyces niveiscabiei | reverse complement strand
GGGTCGGAGAGGTCGCCGGACTGGGTGGGGACCGTGAGGGTGCCGGTGGGGCCGAGGGCGTCGAGGAGGGCGTGCACGACGGCGACGGCGCCGCCGTTGACCCAGCCGAGGGCGGAGAGGGAGGAGTGGACGAGGAGGGTTTCGCCCGGTTTCACGCCCAGCGCGCTGAGGTCGTCCGCGAGGGTCTTCCGGGTGACGAGTGGGCCGGTGGGAGGGGGTGTGGGCATGGTCGGGAGTCTCTCGCGGGGGCGCGGCGGGGTCCACCGGTTCGACCGGCCGGAAGATCGTTTCCGCAGGTCAGATTAGGTATGCCTAAGTGACGCAGGGCACCGTGGGCGGGGAAGGGTGCGGCTTGCCCGAGCTTGGGGAATTACGCAACAATGGCGTTGTGAAAAACGTCGGTGAGGCCCCGCAGGAGGAGCTCGCGACCGGTGAGCGGTCCACCCGCAACCGCGTCGCCCGCTCGATCCTGGACCACGGCCCCTCCACCGTCGCCGAGCTCGCCGCCCGCCTGCGCCTGACCCAGGCGGCCGTCCGCCGCCACCTGGACGCGCTGGCCGCCGACCTGGTCGTGGAGGCCCGCGAACAGCGGGTCTACGGCGCCCGCACGCGCGGCCGTCCCGCGAAGGTGTTCGTCCTGACCGACTGCGGCCGGGACGCCTTCGACCAGTCGTACGACAAGCTGGCCGCCGAGGCCCTGCGCTGGATCGCCGAGCGCGAGGGCGGCGAGGACGCGGTCGCCGCGTTCGCCCGCGCCCGCGTCGCCGCGCAGGCGCCCGCCTACCGCCGGGCCATCGCCGGGGTCCCGCCCGAGAAGCGCGCGGAAGCCCTGGCCAAGGCCCTCTCGGCGGACGGGTACGCTGCTACGGCCCGGAGCGCGCCCGTGGGAGAGCAGCTCTGCCAGCACCACTGCCCCGTGGCGCACGTCGCGGAGCAGTTCCCGCAGCTGTGCGAGGCGGAGACGGAGTTCTTCGCCGAGCTGCTCGGCACCCACGTCCAGCGTCTCGCGACCATCGCCCACGGCGACGGCGTGTGCACGACGTTCATCCCGAAGGCCTCGGCGGGCCCGACGGACCCCCAGATTTCCCACACCGCATCAGCAAGCACGGCCGGGAGGAACCCCGCATGACCACGGAGACTGCCCACCCCGAACTCGAGGGTCTTGGCAAGTACGAATACGGCTGGGCCGACTCCGACGAGGCCGGTGCGGCTGCCAAGCGAGGACTGAACGAGGACGTCGTCAAGGACATCTCGGACAAGAAGTCCGAGCCCGAGTGGATGACGAAGCTGCGCCTCAAGGGCCTGCGCCTCTTCGAGAAGAAGCCCATGCCGAACTGGGGCTCCGACCTCTCCGGCATCGACTTCGACAACATCAAGTACTTCGTGCGCTCCACGGAGAAGCAGGCTGAGTCCTGGGAGGACCTGCCCGAGGACATCAAGAACACGTACGACAAGCTCGGCATCCCGGAGGCGGAGAAGCAGCGCCTCGTCGCGGGCGTCGCCGCGCAGTACGAGTCGGAGGTCGTCTACCACCAGATCCGCGAGGACCTGGAGGAGCAGGGCGTCATCTTCCTCGACACGGACACCGCGCTCAAGGAGCACCCGGAGCTCTTCAAGGAGTACTTCGGGACGGTCATCCCGGTCGGCGACAACAAGTTCGCCTCCCTCAACACGGCCGTGTGGTCCGGCGGTTCCTTCATCTACGTCCCCCCGGGCGTCCACGTGGAGATCCCGCTCCAGGCCTACTTCCGGATCAACACCGAGAACATGGGCCAGTTCGAGCGGACCCTGATCATCGTCGACGAGGGCGCCTACGTGCACTACGTCGAGGGCTGCACGGCGCCGATCTACAAGTCGGACTCCCTGCACAGCGCGGTCGTCGAGATCATCGTCAAGAAGAACGCCCGCTGCCGGTACACGACCATCCAGAACTGGTCGAACAACGTCTACAACCTGGTCACCAAGCGCGCCGTCGCCTACGAGGGCGCGACCATGGAGTGGGTCGACGGCAACATCGGTTCCAAGGTGACGATGAAGTACCCGGCCGTCTACCTCATGGGCGAGCACGCCAAGGGCGAGACCCTCTCCATCGCCTTCGCGGGCGAGGGCCAGCACCAGGACGCCGGCGCGAAGATGGTCCACATGGCGCCGAACACGTCGTCCAACATCGTCTCCAAGTCGGTGGCGCGCGGCGGCGGCCGTACGTCCTACCGCGGTCTCATCGAGATCGGCGAGGGCGCGCCCGGCTCCAAGTCCAACGTGCTGTGCGACGCGCTGCTCGTCGACACGATCTCCCGCTCGGACACCTACCCGTACGTCGACGTCCGCGAGGACGACGTGTCGATGGGGCACGAGGCGACCGTCTCCAAGGTCTCCGAGGACCAGCTCTTCTACCTGATGAGCCGCGGGCTGAGCGAGTTCGAGGCGATGGCGATGATCGTGCGCGGCTTCGTCGAGCCGATCGCGAAGGAGCTGCCGATGGAGTACGCGCTGGAGCTGAACCGGCTGATCGAGCTCCAGATGGAAGGCGCGGTCGGCTGACCGTGGCCCCTCGGGTCGCCCTCGTAAGTCATACAAGCGTAAGAAAGTGAGCACTACGACAGCCATGGCTGAGGCTCAGAACTCCCCGGTGGGGTCCACCACCGCCGGCGCCATCGCGGTGGCCGCCGAGTCCACCGTCGCCACCCGCATGAGCGCGCCCCCGTCCTTCGACGTGGCGGACTTCCCCGTCCCCCACGGCCGCGAGGAGGAGTGGCGGTTCACCCCGCTGGAGCGCCTGCGCGGGCTGCACGACGGCACCGCCGTCGCCACCGGCGGGGGTCTCAAGGTGGCCGTCGAGGCACCCGAGGGCGTCACCGTCGAGCTGGCCGGCCGCGACGACGCCCGGCTCGGCCGGGCCGGCACCCCCGTCGACCGGATCGCCGCCCAGGCGTACTCCGCGTTCGAGCGGGCCGGCGTGGTCACCGTCCCCAAGGAGACGGTCCTCACCGAGCCGATCCGCATCGCCGTGCACGGCGAGGGCGGGGTCGCCTTCGGCCACCAGGTCATCGAGCTCGGCGCCTTCGCCGAGGCCGTCGTCGTCATCGACCACACCGGTGACGCGGTCCTCGCGGCCAACGTCGAGTACGTCCTCGGCGACGGCGCCAAGCTCACCGTCGTCTCCGTCCAGGACTGGGACGACAAGGCCGTCCACGTCGCCCAGCACAACGCGCTGATCGGCCGCGACGCCAGCTTCAAGTCCGTCGTCGTCACCTTCGGCGGCGACGTCGTACGCCTCCACCCGCGCGTCTCCTACGCCGCGACCGGCGGAGAGGCCGAGCTGTTCGGGCTGTACTTCACCGACGCCGGCCAGCACCAGGAGCACCGCCTCCTCGTCGACCACAACACCCCGCACTGCAAGTCGAACGTCGTCTACAAGGGCGCGCTCCAGGGCGAGGGCGCCCACGCGGTGTGGATCGGCGACGTGCTCATCGAGGCCAAGGCCGAGGGCACGGACACGTACGAGATGAACCGCAACCTCGTCCTCACCGACGGCGCGCGCGTCGACTCCGTACCGAACCTGGAGATCGAGACCGGCGAGATCGTCGGCGCCGGGCACGCCTCCGCGACCGGCCGGTTCGACGACGAGCAACTCTTCTACCTGATGGCCCGCGGCATCCCGGAGCAGGAGGCCCGCCGGCTCGTCGTGCGCGGCTTCTTCGCCGAACTGGTCCAGCAGATCGGTGTCCCCGACATCGAGGAACGCCTCCTCGCGAAGATCGACGAGGAGCTGGAGGCGTCGGTCGCATGACGTACGTACGAGCCTGTGGCCTGAGCGAGCTGGAGGAGGACACCCCGAAGCGGGTGGAACTCGACGGCACGCCGGTCTCGGTCGTGCAGACCGAGGGGGAGGTGTTCGCGATCCACGACATCTGCTCGCACGCGAACGTCTCGCTCTCCGAGGGCGAGGTGGAGGACTGCCAGATCGAGTGCTGGCTGCACGGCTCCGCCTTCGACCTCCGCACCGGCAAGCCGTCCGGCCTCCCCGCGACGCGCCCCGTACCCGTATACCCCGTAAAGATCGAAGGGGACGATGTGCTCGTCTCCCTCAACCAGGAGTCCTGAGGCACCTATGGCAACGCTTGAAATCCGCGACTTGCACGTCACCGTCGAGGCCGACAACGCCACGAAGGAGATCCTCAAGGGCGTCGACCTGACCGTGAAGCAGGGCGAGACGCACGCCATCATGGGCCCCAACGGCTCCGGCAAGTCCACGCTCGCGTACTCCCTCGCCGGTCACCCGAAGTACACGATCACCGGCGGCACCGTCCTGCTGGACGGCGAGGACGTCCTGGAGATGTCCGTCGACGAGCGCGCCCGCGCGGGCCTGTTCCTCGCGATGCAGTACCCGGTCGAGGTGCCCGGGGTCTCCGTCAGCAACTTCCTGCGGACCTCCGCCACCGCCGTCCGCGGCGAGGCCCCCAAGCTGCGCACCTGGGTCAAGGAGGTCCGGGAGGCCATGGAGCGCCTCTCCATGGACCCCGCCTTCGCCGAGCGCAACGTCAACGAGGGCTTCTCCGGCGGTGAGAAGAAGCGCCACGAGATCCTCCAGCTCGAACTGCTCAAGCCGAAGATCGCGATCCTCGACGAGACGGACTCCGGCCTCGACGTCGACGCCCTGCGCGTCGTCTCCGAGGGCGTCAACCGCGTCCGCGAGACCGGCGAGGTCGGCACGCTGCTGATCACGCACTACACGCGCATCCTGCGCTACATCAAGCCCGACCACGTCCACGTCTTCGCGAACGGCCGGATCGTCGAGTCGGGCGGCCCCGAGCTGGCCGACAAGCTGGAGGCCGAGGGCTACGAGGCGTACACGAAGGGCGGCGCATCAGAGTGACGCAGTTGCCGGGCCTCCTCGATGTCGAGGCGATCCGCAAGGACTTCCCCGTCCTGGACCGCCAGGTCCACGACGGCCAGAAGCTCGTGTACCTGGACAACGCGGCGACCTCCCAGAAGCCGCGCCAGGTCCTGGACGCCCTCGCCGAGTACTACGAGCGCCACAACGCCAACGTCCACCGCGGTGTGCACGTGCTCGCCGAGGAGGCCACGGCGCTGTACGAGGGCGCGCGCGACAAGGTCGCCGCGTTCATCAACGCGCCCTCGCGGGACGAGGTGATCTTCACCAAGAACGCCTCCGAGTCGCTGAACCTCGTCGCGAACATGCTGGGCTGGGCCGACGAGCCCTACCGCGTGGACTCCGAGACCGAGATCGTCATCACGGAGATGGAGCACCACTCCAACATCGTGCCGTGGCAGCTGCTGTCGCAGCGGACGGGCGCGAAGCTGAAGTGGTTCGGCCTCACGGACGACGGCCGGCTGGACCTGTCGAACATCGAGCAGATCATCACGGAGAAGACGAAGATCGTCTCCTTCGTGCTGGTCTCGAACATCCTCGGGACGCTCAACCCCGTCGAGGCGATCGTGCGCCGGGCGCAGGAGGTCGGTGCGCTGGTCTGCATCGACGCCTCGCAGGCCGCGCCGCACATGCCGCTGGACGTGCAGGCGCTCCAGGCGGACTTCGTGGCCTTCACGGGTCACAAGATGTGCGGGCCGACCGGGATCGGTGTCCTGTGGGGGCGGCAGGAACTCCTGGAGGATCTGCCGCCGTTCCTCGGGGGCGGCGAGATGATCGAGACCGTGTCGATGCACTCCTCGACGTACGCGCCGGCTCCGCACAAATTCGAGGCGGGGACGCCGCCGATCGCGCAGGCGGTCGGTCTGGGCGCGGCGATCGACTATCTCAGCGCGATCGGCATGGACAAGATCCTGGCGCACGAGCACGCGCTGACGGAGTACGCGGTGCGGCGGCTGTCCGACGTGGAGGGCTTGCGCATCATCGGGCCTTCGACCGCCGAGGACCGGGGCGCCGCGATCTCCTTCACGCTGGGTGACATCCACCCGCACGACGTGGGCCAGGTGCTGGACGAGCAGGGGATCGCCGTACGCGTCGGTCACCACTGCGCGCGGCCCGTCTGTCTGCGGTACGGAATTCCTGCGACCACGCGAGCGTCGTTCTATCTGTACTCCACGCCGGCCGAGATCGACGCACTGGTCGACGGCCTGGAGCACGTACGGAACTTCTTCGGCTGAGGAGCTGCTGGTCGTGAAGCTGGATTCGATGTACCAGGAAGTCATCCTGGACCACTACAAGAACCCGCACGGGCGTGGTCTTCGGGACGGCGACGCAGAGGTGCACCATGTGAACCCGACGTGCGGCGACGAGATCACGCTCCGCGTGAAGTACGACGGTACGACGATCGAGGACGTGTCGTACGAGGGCCAGGGCTGCTCCATCAGCCAGGCCAGCGCCTCCGTCCTGAACGACCTGCTCGTCGGCAAGGACCTCGCCGACGCGCAGAAGATCCAGGAGACCTTCCTGGAGCTGATGCAGTCCAAGGGCCGCATCGAGCCCGACGACGCGATGGAGGAGGTCCTGGAGGACGCCGTCGCGTTCGCCGGGGTCTCCAAGTACCCGGCGCGCGTCAAGTGCGCCCTGCTGAGCTGGATGGCCTGGAAGGACGCGACGGCCCAGGCCCTCACCTCGTCCGACTCGTCCGACGTGGAAAGGAAGACGGCATGACCGAGACCGTGCAGATGAAGCCGGCGTCGGAGGAGGAACTCCGCGAGGCGCTGTACGACGTCGTCGACCCGGAACTGGGCATCGACGTCGTCAACCTCGGCCTGATCTACGGCATCCACATCGACGACGCGAACATCGCGACGATCGACATGACCCTGACGTCGGCGGCGTGTCCGCTGACCGATGTCATCGAGGACCAGGCGAAGTCGGCGACCGATGGGCTGGTCAACGAGTTGCGCATCAACTGGGTGTGGATGCCGCCGTGGGGGCCGGACAAGATCACGGACGACGGGCGGGAGCAGCTGAGGGCGTTGGGGTTCAACGTCTGAGGCGCTTGTGGTGCTTGTGGTGTGACTGAGGGCGAGGTCTTTACGGACCTCGCCCTCAGTCATGCGGTGACGTGCGGTGTGATTATCCGAGCGGCGTCGTCACGTGGAAGTAGAAGTCCTGGCGGTTGGTGGTGTTGTAGCCGTACGGGTCCAGGCGGAGCTGGAAGTTGCGGTGGCGCAGGGCGTAGTTGGGGTAGTTGATCGAGCTGAGGGTGACGGCGTCGTAGCCGCCGTAGCCCGCGCAGAAGGTGGCGTCCTGGCGGAACAGGCTGGAGCCGTCGTTGCGTTCGGCGCGGAGGACGAAGTCGCGGTGGCGCAGGTATTTGCCGTCGTGCGTCTTGAAGGTGTAGCAGGAGTTCTTCGCGAGACCGGGGACGACCGTGAAGGTGGAGTCCTCGCGGGACTCCGAGCCGCGCGGCGCGTCGAGCTTCACGAGACCGTTGCTGACGTGCCAGTAGCGGTCCGGGTAGTTGACGGCGCTGATCGAGCGGTCGTACGGGTTGGTCGCGGGCTGCGCCGGGGGCTTGTTCGGGGCCGGGG
>NZ_LIRL01001229.1 GCF_001419795.1 Streptomyces niveiscabiei | reverse complement strand
CCACCACCCCGAACCCGAACCCGGCGCCGAGCCCGAGCGCCGGCGCGCGCCCCCGCTCCGGCAGCCGCCCCCCGACGCTCCCCAGCAGCAGCATGCCGACGGCGGCCCCGAGCACCGCCCACTTCAGGACGCCGGAGCCGGGCCGGGAGCCTTCCGCGCCGGACGCCAGGCCCAGCATCGCCAGCCCCGCGCAGACCACCGCGACCGCGCCCCACTCGGTCCGGCTCAGCCGCACCCTCAGCATCCGCGCCGCCACGACCGCCGTCACCGCGAGGCTCGCCGCGAGCGCCGCGCCGACCGCGTAGATCGGTACGGACCGCAGCGCCAGCACCTGGAACACGAACCCGAGCCCGTCGAGCCCGAGCCCGGCGAGGTACCGCCACTGCCGTACGGCACGCAGGAGCAGCGCCGCGTCACCCCCGGCCCCGTCGCCCGCCGCCGCCCGCGTCGCCACCGCCTGCCACACCGTCGCCGTACCGAAGCAGACCGCCGCGGCGAGTGCGCACACCATCCCAAACATCACAAACGGACTGTAGGGGAGCGGCGAGAGCCGGGGGTAGTCGAACGGGGACTCTCACCGATCTCTAGGCTGACCGTCGAACACACGCATTCATTACACGGGGAGAACAGGACATGGCGGACACGACCAGAAGGCTGCGCTCGAACGCGGTCGTCCTCGGCGGCGTGGGGATCCTCGCGGTGGCGCTCACCGCGTGCTCCTCCGATCCGGACAAGCGGTGCGTCGACCGCGACAGCTACGACTCCGTGAAGGGCTACAAGGTCGTCTCCGACAAGGACTGCAAGTCGTCGGGGAGTTCGTCGTCGTCCCACGCCGTCTGGTACTACGGCGGCAAGAAGAGGAGCGGGTACGTGGACGGCGGCTCGCTCACCAAGTCCCGTAAGTCGTCCGGGGGTTCGTCCTCCAGCTCCAGCGGCGGGTCCGGCGTCGACCGGGGCGGCTTCGGGGGCAGCGACGGCGGCCACGGCAGCTCCGGCGGCTGAGCGCGCCGTGATACGCCACCGCATCGAGCCCCGCCCCGACTGGCAGCGGACCGTCGAGGCGCAGGGCCTCGTCTACCCGCTCTCCCGGGGCGTGGACGGCGAGTTGTACCCCTACTGGGACGAGAGCGCCTACTACTCCTTCACCCTCGACGAGGTCGAGGCGCTGGAGGAGACCGTCGAGGAACTGCACCGGATGTGCCTCGCCGCCGCCGAACTCATCGTCACCGAGGGCCGTTTCGCCGACCTCGGCATCACCGATCCCCAAGTCGCCGACGCCGTCGCCGAGTCCTGGCGCCGACGGGCCGAACTGCCGTCCGTGTACGGCCGGTTCGACCTGCGCTACGACGGCTCCGGGCCCGCGAAGATGCTGGAGTACAACGCCGACACGCCCACGTCCCTCGTCGAGGCGGCGTCCCCCCAGTGGTTCTGGATGGAGGACCGGTTCCCCGGCGCCGACCAGTGGAACTCCCTCCACGAGCGGCTCGTCGCCGCCTGGAAACGGCAGGGCGACCTGCTGCCGCCCGGCAGCCCCCTCTACTTCGCGCACTCCACCGCCGACGAACTCGGCGAGGACCTCATGACCGTCGCCTACCTCAAGGAGACGGCCGAACAGGCGGGGCTCGACACGGAGTGGATCCCCGTCGAGGACATCGGCTTCGACCGGCTCTCGGGGAGGTTCGTCGACAACCGGCTCCGGTTCATCCGGAGTTGCTTCAAGCTCTACCCCTGGGAGTGGCTCACGACCGACCGCTTCGGCGTGCACGTCCTGGACACCCTCGACAACGGCGGCGGCACCGGCAGCACCCTGTGGATCGAGCCGGCCTGGAAGATGCTGCTCAGCAACAAGGCGCTGCTGGCGGTGCTCTGGGAGATCTACCCCGGCCACCCCAACCTCCTTCCGGCGTACCTGGACGGGCCTCGGGAGTTGACCGAGTACGTCTCGAAACCCTTGCTGGGGCGGGAGGGTGCCGGGGTCGTGGTGCATCAGAAGGGCGCCGAGCCGGTCATACCTGTAGAGCCTTGCTGCTACCAGCAGTTGGCGCCGCTCCCCGCCTTCGACGGGAACCACGTCGTCCTCGGCGCGTGGACCGTCGAGGGGGAGGCGGCGGGGCTCGGTATCCGGGAGTCGGCCGGGTTGGTGACGGACGCGTATGCGAGGTTCCTGCCGCACGTCATCCGGTGAGATCCGGTCACCTTTCGTCCCGGAACATCCCGTTTTCGCCATTCCTTCTTTATCGTCCTTTTACTCGACGGTCGGCAGTGGGATCGTCCCGTGCGGGATCCCTGCCACGGGGGCTGGGGCGCCGCCCTGGGGGGCCGGATGCTGCGTATCCACTTCACGCCCGAAGACCTCGCACGGGTCCGGATCGCCGGATCTCCGGACCCGCTCTGGGAGGTCACCTTCAGCCTCCACCGGCTCCAGGACACCCGGGGGCGGCGGGCCTACGCCGACTGGTTCCGCGCGGCGCTGCCGAAGCTGACGGGTACGCCGCTCGGCGCCGCCGTCCGGGGGCGGCTGCACCACCTCCTGCCCCGCGCCGACTACTTCCCCGACTTCCTCACCCCGCCCGAGGCCGCCGACGGGCTGGACGCCGGGTTCGCGGCGATCCTCGACACGGCTCCCGAGCAGGTGCGGCAGGAGGTGGAGACCCTCGCGAGACGGGTCGGGGCGCCGAACTGGGCGGGCGGGCTGGTGCAGCGGCGGGCGCGGGAGGAGTTGGTGGGGGTGCTGCGGGCCTACCACTCCGCCGTGATCGCGCCGCATCACGACCGGATGCGGGCGGCGTTCGACAGCGAGCGGGCGACCCTCGGACGGGCCCTTCTCGACGGGGGTGTGGACGGGCTGCTCGGTGGGCTGGGGCCGGGGATGCGGTGGCGGGCGCCGGTGCTGGAGGTCGACTACGTCGAGGACCGCGACGTCCATCTCAACGGGCGGGGGTTGCGGCTGGTCCCCTCCTACTTCTGCCGGTACCGGCCGGTCACCTTCGCCGATCCGGAGCGGGAACCGGCCCTTCTCTATCCGCTGAGCCACTCCGGTACGGGGGCCGCCCCCGACGGCGCCTCGCTCGACGCGCTGCTCGGGCAGACCCGGGCCGCCGCGCTGCGGGTCGCCGGTTCCGGAGCCACGACCACCGAACTCGCCCGCGCGCTGGACGTCTCGCCGGCCACCGCCAGCTATCACACGTCCGTGCTGCGGGAGGCGGGGCTGATCTTCAGTCGGCGGTGCTCCAACACGGTGCTGCATACGTTGACGCCGACGGGGGCGGCGTTGTTGCGGACGGGGTGAGCCGGGTGTTTCTGGTGCCTCGAAAG
>NZ_LIRL01001228.1 GCF_001419795.1 Streptomyces niveiscabiei | reverse complement strand
TATAAGAGACAGGGGGTGATCGGCAAAACACCCATAGCGTCGCCGGGGGTGCCGGGATGGGGTGCTTTGCTGGCGGTTCGCCCCTATGTCTGAGCCGAATAATGTGACCTGGTTCACATTCGAGAGGTCTATGCCTTCCTCGGTATAAAACCCCTCCGGAACGATTCCTTCCGGTGAAGCTCAAAAGTTGCCCAAACGAGGAACCGGCCCCCCTGTCGCCGGTGTCCCCTGGGCATCGGCGCTCACCGCTTCGGCGCCGTCACCACGGGGAGATGAAGAAACATGGTCGCACCGACCGAAGAACCGCCTGTCGTCCCGCACGCCTCCCGCGCCGACTCCGGCTGGGCCTGCCTCGGTACACCGCTCGGCGCCGCGGTCAAGGCCCGCCGCGTAGAACTCGGCCTCACCCAGGAACGCCTCGCCGACCGGGCCGGCATGAGCCAGGGCGCCCTGTCCCGCCTCGAACGAGGCAAGGCCGTCCCCACCCTCCCGCTCCTCGAACGCCTCGCCTCCGCCATGTCCGCCAACCTCCTCATCGCCCTCTCTCCGGCCGGCACGGTCCAGGTCGCCTTCCGCGTACCGGGCACCCCGCCGCGCCGCACGCTGCCGCTGCCGACGAGACGGCTGTCCGGCACCCGCTGACCGCTGCGCGGGCGCCGTACGGGGCGGAGGCTCCGCCCGGCGCCCGCCTCGCACCTGTCCTGCCCCGTCCCGCAAACGGACGCCCTAAATGTGCCGTATGTCCGACCCCTGGCGATAGTGGCCCGTAACGGACAGTGCCCGTCGCCCCCGACAAGGCGCGGACAGACGCAGTGCACAGAGGGAGGCATCCATGCGTGGAGCCACGCACGCCAAGTGGGTCGTAGGGGCGGCGGCGGTCGCCCTGGTGGCGACGGGATGTGGCGGGGACGACGGCGGCAGCAGCGGTGGCGGCGGCGGGGGCGCGGGCGTGCTGACCGCGTCCTGGGGCGACCCGCAGAACCCGCTGGAACCCGCCAACACCAACGAGGTGCAGGGCGGGAAGGTCCTCGACATGACCTTCCGGGGGCTCAAGCGGTACGACCCCGAGACCGGCAAGGCCAACGACATGCTGGCCGACAAGATCGAGACGACGGACTCGCAGAACTTCACGGTCACCGTCAAGGACGGATGGACGTTCAGCAACGGCGAGAAGGTCACCGCCAAGTCCTTCGTCGACGCCTGGAACTACGCGGCGAGCCTCAAGAACAACCAGAAGAACGCCTACTTCTTCTCGTACATCGACGGCTTCGCCAAGGCGCACCCCGAGGACGGCAGCGCGCAGACCGCCGACACCCTGTCAGGGCTCAAGGTCACCGGCCCGCTGACCTTCACCATCAAGCTGTCGCAGAAGTTCTCGACGTTCCCGGACACGCTCGGCTACAACGCGTTCGTCCCGCTCCCGCAGGCGTTCTTCACCGACCACGCCGGCTGGCTGAAGAAGCCGGTCGGCAACGGGCCGTACACCATCGACTCGTACACCAAGGGCTCCCAGATGGCCCTGAAGAAGTGGGACGCCTACCCCGGCACCGACAAGGCCCAGAACGGCGGCGTCACCCTCAAGGTCTACACCGACAACAACACGGCGTACACGGACCTGATGGCCGGCAACCTCGACCTCGTCGACGACGTACCCGCCTCCCAGCTCAAGAACGTCAAGAGCGACCTCGGCGACCGCTACCTGAACACGCCCGCCGGGATCATCCAGACCCTCGCGTTCCCGTTCTACGACAAGAACTGGAACAAGGCGGGCGGCGAGAAACTCCGGCAGGGCCTGTCGATGGCGATCAACCGTGAACAGATCACGGACACGATCTTCCAGAAGACGCGTACGCCCGCCACCGACTGGACCTCACCCGTGCTCGGCGCGGACGGCGGCTACAAGGCGGGCCTGTGCGGCGACGCCTGCAAGTACGACCCGGCCGGGGCGAAGAAGCTGATCCAGGAGGCCGGCGGGCTGCCCGGCGGCCAGGTCAAGATCAGCTACAACGCGGACACCGGCTCCCACAAGCAGTGGGTGGACGCCGTCTGCAACTCCATCAACAACGCGCTCGGCAACGACAAGGCGTGCGTCGGCAACCCCATCGGCACCTTCGCCGACTTCCGCAACCAGATCACCCAGCACAAGATGAGCGGCCCCTTCCGCGCCGGCTGGCAGATGGACTACCCGCTCATCCAGAACTTCCTCCAGCCGCTGTACTACACCGACGCCTCCTCCAACGACGGCCAGTGGTCCAACAAGGACTTCGACAAGCTCGTCGACCAGGCGAACGCCGCGACCGACACCGGCAAGGCCGTCGAGAACTTCCAGAAGGCCGAAGAGGTCCTGCGCGACAACATGGGCGCCATCCCCCTCTGGTACCAGAACGGCAGCGCCGGCTACTCGGAGCGCCTCTCGAACGTCAAGCTCAACCCGTTCTCCGTACCGGTCTACAACGAGATCAAGGTCGGCTGACCCGTCATGGGACGCTACGTCGTCCGGCGCCTGCTCCAGATGGTCCCCGTCTTCGTGGGCGCCACCCTGCTGATCTTCCTCATGGTCAACGTGATGGGCGACCCCATCGCCGGCCTGTGCGGCGACCGGCAGTGCGACCCCGCGACCGCGGCCCAGCTCAAGAAGGAGTTCGGCCTCGACAAGCCGGTCTGGCAGCAGTACCTGACCTACATGGGGAACGTCTTCACCGGAGACTTCGGTACGGCGTTCAACGGCCAGAAGGTCACCGAGCTGATGTCGACCGCGTTCCCCGTCACGATCCGCCTCACGATCGTCGCCATCCTCATCGAGATCGTCGCCGGCATCGCGCTCGGCGTCGTCACGGGGCTGCGGCGCGGCAAGCCGGTCGACACGGCCGTCCTCCTCGTCACCCTCGTCGTCATCTCCGTCCCCACCTTCGTCACCGGCCTGCTGCTCCAACTGCTGCTCGGCGTCGAGTGGGGGTGGATCAAACCGTCCGTCTCCACGGACGCGGAGTTCGGCGAACTCTTCGTCCCCGGGCTGGTGCTGGCGTCCGTCTCACTGGCGTACGTCACCCGGCTGACCCGGACGTCCATCGCGGAGAACCGGCGCGCCGACTACGTCCGTACGGCCATCGCCAAGGGGCTGCCCCGGCGGCGCGTCGTCGTCCGGCACCTGCTGCGCAACTCCCTCATCCCCGTCGTCACGTTCATCGGCACGGATGTCGGGGCGCTCATGGGCGGCGCGATCGTCACCGAGCGGATCTTCAACATCCACGGCGTCGGATACCAGCTCTACCAGGGCATCCTGCGCCAGAACACGCAGACCGTCGTCGGGTTCGTGACCGTGCTGGTGCTCGTCTTCCTGGTCGCGAACCTGCTCGTCGACCTCCTGTACGCCGTACTCGACCCGAGGATCCGCTATGNNGGGTGATCGCCGGGACCGGGATGGGCGCGGCGATGGACCTCGCGGTGAGCGAGGGCAGCAGCCTGGAGGGGGCCGGCGGCCCCCAAGGACCTTCCGAGAAACCCCGCTCCCTGTGGTCCGACGCGTGGCGCGACCTGCGCCGCAACCCCGTCTTCCTGCTCTCCGCGCTCGTCATCCTCTTCCTGATCTTCATCTCCCTGTGGCCGTCGGCCATCGCGTCCGGCTCCCCCCTCAAATGCGACCTCGGCAAGGCCCAGCAGGGCTCCTCCGCCGGGCATCCCTTCGGGTACGACGGACAGGGCTGCGACGTCTACACGCGTACGGTGTACGGCGCGCGCACGTCCGTCGCCGTCGGCGTCCTCGCCACGCTCGGCGTCGCCCTCTTCGGCAGCGTCCTCGGCGGGCTCGCCGGGTTCTTCGGCGGCATCTGGGACTCGATCCTCTCCCGCATCACCGACATCTTCTTCGCGATCCCGGTCGTCCTTGGCGGGCTCGTCCTGCTGTCCGTCGTCACCAGCAACACGATCTGGCCGGTCATCGGCTTCATGGTCCTGCTCGGCTGGCCCCAGATCTCCCGCATCGCCCGAGGCTCAGTGATCACGGCCAAACAGAACGACTACGTCCAGGCGGCCCGCGCCCTCGGCGCCTCCAACTCCCGCATGCTGCTGCGCCACATCGCCCCCAACGCCATCGCCCCCGTGATCGTGGTCGCGACCATCGCCCTCGGCACGTACATCGCCCTGGAAGCGACCCTGTCCTACCTCGGCGTCGGCCTGAAACCCCCCAGCGTCTCCTGGGGCATCGACATCTCCGCCGCCTCCCCCTACGTCCGCAA
>NZ_LIRL01001227.1 GCF_001419795.1 Streptomyces niveiscabiei | reverse complement strand
GGTGATGGGGGTGCGTGAGGGGCGCGGAGAGGGTGACGGGTGGGGCACCGGTGGGTGGCGGAGTTGTCCGCAAGTCGGGAGTTATCCACAGGGTGTGACGGGTTTCGTCGGATGGCTGTACGGTCGGGGCGAGTTGATGTTCGTGCGGTGGTGCACGGGGGAGGCGGTCGGTCGTGAGCGGGGTTCGGATTCCTCGGGTGGCGGGGTTCGCGGAGTGGAACGGGGCGTCGGGCGAGGCGCCCAAGGAGGTCGGGAAGGGGCTGCGGCGGGCGGTGCCGCGCAGTGCGCACGCCGGGTTCGAGGTGGACGGGGCCCGGCCCGAGGTCGTCGCCGTCGTGGAGGAGTCGAACCGGGGCCGCATCGCGGAGCTGGCGCCGATAAGGGTGGGGCGGATGGCGGCCTCGCCGTTCGCGTTCCTGCGGGGCTCGGCGGGACTCATGGCGTACGACCTGGCGCGCACGCCGGCGACGAGGATCCCGGCCCAGATCTGCGGCGACGCGCACGCCGCGAACTTCGGTCTGTACGGCGACGCCCGGGGGCGTCTGGTCATCGACCTCAACGACTTCGACGAGACGGTGACCGGGCCGTGGGAGTGGGACCTCAAGCGTCTCGCCGCGTCCCTGGTCCTCGCGGGCCGGGAGGCCGGTGCCACCGAGGACACGTGCCGTGAGGCCGCGCACGGCACGGTCGGCGCCTACCGGCGCACGATGCGGCTGCTGGCCAAGCTGCCCGTCCTGGACGCGTGGAACGCCATCGCCGACGAGGAGCTGGTCTCCCACAGCGACGCCCGCGATCTGGTGGGCACGCTGGAGCGGGTCTCGGCGAAGGCCCGCGCCAACACGAGCGGACGCTTCGCGGCGAAGTCGACGGAGCCCACCGAGCACGGCGGACGCCGCTTCGTGGACGCGCCGCCCGTCCTGCGCCGCGTCCCGGACGAGGAGGCGTCGGCGGTCGTCGCCGCGCTGGAGTCGTACGTCACGACCCTCTCCGAGGACCGCCTCCCCCTGCTGGCCCGCCACTCGATCCACGACGTCGCGTTCCGCATCGTCGGCACGGGCAGCGTGGGCACGCGCTCGTACGTGGTCCTCCTCCTCGACCACCGCGGCGAGCCCCTGATCCTCCAGGTGAAGGAGGCCCGCCCCTCCGCGCTGGTCCCCCACCTGGTGACCGCGGGCTTCCCCGTCGACCCCGTCGACCACGAGGGGCGCCGGGTCGTCCTCGGCCAGAAGCGCATGCAGGTGGTCAGCGACATCCTCCTCGGCTGGACGACCGTCTCCGGACTCCCCTTCCAGGTACGCCAGTTCCGCAACCGCAAGGGCAGCGTCGACCCCGCCGCCCTCGCCCCCGACCAGCTCGACGACTACGCCCGCATGACCGGCGCCCTCCTCGCCCGAGCCCACGCCCACAGCACCGACCCCCGCCTGATCGCCGGCTACTGCGGCAAGAGCGAGGAACTGGACGAGGCGATCGCAGACTTCGCGGTCTCATACGCGAACCGCACAGAGGCAGACCACGAGGCCCTGGCAACGGCGGTACGGGAGGGAAGGGTGGAGGCGGAGACGGGGGTGTGAGCGGAGGTGTGGGCGCGGGCGAGGGAGCCGTATCCCTGCCGGACCCCGCACTCACCCGGCGCCCCCAGTGGAGCGATTACGCTGGGCGGGTGACGACCCCCGAAGCTGAAGCTGAGCCGGCGCGGCCCGAGGAGCGGCTCGCGCAGGCCGTGCGGGCCGCCGAGCAGGCGCTGATCGAGTTCGAGATCGCGGTGGAGACCTTCCGGGTGGAGGTCGACAACTTCTCCCGGCTGCACCACCAGAAGCTGGGCCCGATGTACGCCCGCCTCGACGAACTGGACGCGCAGATCGCGGAGGCGAGGGCCGCGCGCACCGGCGACCCGGAGGACGTACGGATCGCGGCGGAGGCGCGGGCGAGGGTGATGCCGATGCCGGGCGTGGAGGAGCTGTTCCACGGCTGGATGGACGGCGACGGCCTGTTCCCGGAGGCGGTGGCGATGCTGACGGAGCAGCCCGTACGCCCCCCGGAGCGGGTCCGCCCCAGCGACGAGGCCCGCAAGCTCTACCGCGACCTCGCCCGCAAGGCCCACCCCGACCTCGCCCAGGAGGACGCGGAACGGCTCCGCCGCGAGGAGTTCATCACGCGGGTGAACGCCGCGTACGCCCGTGGCGACGAGGCCCTGCTCCGCGAGCTCGCCGAGGAGTGGGCCGCGGGCCCGGTCCCCCCGGAACGCGAACCCGCCCCCGGCGACGTCCTCTACGCCCGCCTCGAATGGCTCGCCCAGCGCAAGGAGATGCTGGCGGTGCTCGCGAAGGAGCTGGAGGACAGCGCGATCGGCTCCATGCTGAAGCTGGCGCCGGACGACCCGGACCGCCTGCTGGAGGAGATCGCCGAGCAGCTGCTGGCGGACGTGGCGAACCGGGAACGGGAACTGGCGGAGCTGCTGGGCTAGCCGGTGTGCCGGTCGGTGTGGCTGAGGTGAAGGTTCCGGTGCGGGCCGGGGGAGGGGCGTCGGCGCCCGCCCGCGCAGGCGATGG
>NZ_LIRL01001226.1 GCF_001419795.1 Streptomyces niveiscabiei | reverse complement strand
CCTCTTCCGCACCCCCCTGGCCATCGTCGACACCTGCGACCTCCCCCCGGCCGACCGCGCCGAAGGCGGCGACCCCCGCTCGCGCATCAACCGCGCCGAGGCCGACCTCCTCGCCGCCCTGGCCCGGCGCTGCACGGCGGACGACGAGGAGTGGGCGGTCATCGTCCCCTACCGGGCCCAAGCCGCCCTGATCCGCAACCTGTTGAAGGACCTCCCGCCCGGCACGGGAGACATCGCGACGGTCGACTCCTTCCAGGGCGGCGAACGGGACGTGGTCCTGTACGGCTTCACCCGGTCGAACCCGTCCGGCGAGGTCGGCTTCCTGGACGAACTCCGGCGCGCGAACGTCGCGTTCACCAGGGCCCGGCGCCGCCTGATCCTCGTGGGCGACTTCGACACCCTCACCCGGGCCACCGACGAGGGCTTCCGGGACCTGGCCCGCGCCCTGCGCGAACACACGGCGGACGTCGGCGAGTTGCTGCCGTCCCGCGACCTCGAAGCACGCCTCGGAGCCCGCACCGCATGATCCCCCGCCAGCGCCACAACCCCCTCGGTTTCCCGCCCGCCCGAGCCGTCGAGCACGCGGCGTTCCACCTGAGGGCCGCCCCCGAGACGGTCCACCACCTCCTGCTGCCGGTGTGGCGGGTGGAGGTCGAGGCGAAGGTGACGGCCGCCGAGCCGTACCAGCTGATCGACCGCTACCTGATCAGAGCCGTCGCCGAAGCGGGCGTCACCACTCCCGAGGGACTCGCCTCGTTCCTCGCCCTGGACCCGGCGCTGACCCGCCAGGCCCTCGCCTACCTCACAGCGGTCGGCCACCTCACCGAGCACCAGGGCGAGCTGGCGCTCACCCCCCTCGGTGAACGCTCCCTGGAAGCCGGCGAGATGTACACGGTGAAACTCGGCGACCGCCGCATCGTCCACTTCGACGCCTGGACCGGCACCCCCCTACCCGAGAGCTACGCCGAACGGGGACCGGCAGGCCCGTCCCCCCTCGACACCTGGAC
>NZ_LIRL01001225.1 GCF_001419795.1 Streptomyces niveiscabiei | reverse complement strand
CACGTGTGTACCCGCTTTGCCGGGGGGCAAAGCGGCCGTCGTCCATGAACTGATGGCGGCCGAGGGGTTCGATCCGCACGAGGCCATGGCTATCGGGAATTCCGACAACGACGCGGAGATCTTCCGTCAAGTCGGGACCGCGATCTGCTTCGAGCCCGACGAAGAGCTGAGCAAACTGGCAGCGGACCGTGACTGGCTCAAAGCCGACCGGTCGACCATCCTGCGCGTCTGCTCGCAGCAACTCGGCCGGGTGCCGCGCTGATCGACCCGCCAGGAGCACGACGAAACCACGGTCCCCATCAACCCAGAAAGGCAACCCCCATGGACGTGATCTATGACTACCTCGTCATCGGTGCGGGCTCCGCCGGCTGTGCCGTCGCGGCGCGCCTGGCCGCCGACCCTCAGGTGCGGGTGGCACTGGTGGAAGCCGGTGGACCGGACCGGGATCCAGCAATCAAAGTTCCTGCTGCCTTCGCGGCGCTCATCGGCGGCGAGCACGACTGGGACTACCGCACCGAGCCCCAGCCCGAACTCGACGGCCGGACGATCCGCTGCCCGCGCGGCCGCGTCCTGGGCGGCAGCTCATCGCTCAACGCCCAGGTATGGACCCGCGGCCACCAGGCGGACTTCGACGGCTGGGCGGCGGCCGGTAACCCCGGCTGGTCGTACAAAGAGGTCGAACCGTACTTCCGGCGTGCCGAACGCCGCGCGGGAAGGAACAGGGCCGCTGTCTACGGCACCGACGGCCCGCTGCACGTCCAGGAGAACCGCAGCCCTTCCGCTGCCACCGGAGCCTTCCTGGAAGCCTGCCGAGAACTCGGGTTCTCCGCTCTCGCGGAAATGAACACGGCAGACAACACCGGATTCGCCCGCACCCCCACCACCCAGTACCGCGGTCGGCGCTGGAGCGCGGCCGATGGCTACCTCCGCTCCTCGGACCATCCCAACCTGACCGTACTCACCCGGCTGCAGGTGCAGCGCATCGCCCTCCGCGGCACCCGCGCCCACGGTGTGGAAGCCCTCGACCACCGTGGCCGCAACGTGACGTTGACAGCCCGCCGTGAGGTAGTCCTCAGCGCCGGAGCCATCAACTCGCCGCACCTGCTCATGCTGTCGGGCATCGGTGACCCGGACCACCTGCGCACCCACGGCATCACATGCGCAGCGGCCCTCCCCGGAGTGGGCCAAGGGCTCCAGGACCACTTGTTCGCCCCGCTGATCGTACGCAGCCTGGTGCGGCTGCCTCTCACGTCGGCCCGCTCCCTGTCCTCCAGGCTCGCCTACGCGCTGCTGCGCCGCGGCCCGCTTGCCTCCAACATCGCGGAAGCGGCATGCTTCCTGTCCAGTGAAGCCGCCTCGTCCCCTCCGGACCTGGAACTGGGGTTTCTCCCGGCTCCCTTCATCAACCACGGACTGGAACCGCTCACGACGGACGGCATGACCATTGGTGTGGTCCTCCTCCAGCCGGCGAGCACCGGCCGGGTCCGCCTGCGTTCGCCCTGGCCGAACGAACCGCCCAAGATCGACCCCGCCTATCTGAGCGACCCAGGCGGCGAAGACATCCGGCTACTGATCCACGGGCTGCGCGTGGCCCGACGTGCCTTCGACACAACGGCCCTGGCTCCGTATGCCGGGCCGCCCTGGTACCAGGACCTCGACCTCGACGACGCGGCCAGTGCCGAGCGACACGTCCGTCGCCGTGCCGACACCATCTACCACCCCGTGGGCACATGCCGCATGGGCAACGACGGCGACGCCGTGGTCGACGCGCGCCTGCGCGTCCACGGCGTGACAGGACTGCGCGTCGTCGACGCGTCCGTCATGCCGCGCATCACCCGCGGACACACCCACGCCCCCACGGTCATGATCGGCGAGCGAGCTGCCGACCTGATGAATGAGGAGTGAGCAGACACGTGCCGCGAGGGAAGAACCTCCGTCTGATACTGATGCAGCGATGGGCCCCCAAACCCTGGTACATCGCTTTCATGCGTATTGCCCAGGTCAGGATCGACAGGCAGCTCCTCAGGCGCAGCAAGGGCCGCATCAGTTTCTGCGGCAGCACCGGCGCCTACGCCCTGCTCCTGACCACGACCGGACGCCGCAGCGGACAACAGCGCTCCACTCCACTGTTCTACAAGCCGGACGGCGACGCGTTCATTGTGGTCGCCTCCAATTTCGGCCGCCGGGACCATCCCGCTTGGTCCCACAACCTGCTGGACCAGCCACGGGCACGGGTCACGGTGGGCAACCGGGACATCCCCGTCATCGCCCGGCTCCTCGCGGGGAGCGAATACGACACATGGTGGCAGCAGTTCGCCGCCTTCTCCTCCGCCTACCGGCACTACCACGAGACCAGTGGCCGTACCTTCCGCATCTTCGCCCTCGAACCAGTGAAACGGACGTGACCGGATGAAGACGAACGTCACCTTTCCCAGCGCAGGGTGGCAGCTGTCAGGACACCTCTACACGCCCGACGGAGATCCTGCAGGCCCCCTCCAGCCCATTGTGATCCCCCACCCCTGGGGAGGTGTGAAAGAGCAGACCGCAACGGTGTACGCCAGGAGACTGGCCCGCGACGGCTTCGCCTGCCTGGTCTTCGACAGCGCGCACCATGGTGAGAGCGAGGGCGAACCACGGCATCTGGAGAACCCGTTTCAGCGCGCCGAGGACATCAAGAACGCCGTCTCGTACCTGACCACCTGCGAGGGGCTGGACACCGACCGCATCGCCGCCCTTGGGCTGTTCGCCTCCGGTGGATACGTTCCCTACGCGGCTCAGACCGATCCGCGCATCAAAGCCGTCGCCACCGTGGCAGCCGTCGACATCGGCGCCATGCTCCGCGAAGGACTGACGGGTGGTCAAACCGAAGACCACATCCGCGGAATGCTCGCCGAGGCGGCCCGCCTGCGCACCGCGGAAGCACACGGCAACCCCCCGCACCTGGAGCGCATCCTTCCCGCAACCAAACAGGAGACGGTGGACCTGCCCGTTACGATCCAGGAAGGCTGGGACTACTACATGACCGAACGCGGCGGGCACCCACGCGCGCAGAACGTGTTCGTGTTGCGCAGCGTGGACCACATCATGCAGTACGACCCGTACGCCATGATCCGGCTGCTCGCGCCCCGGCCGCTGCTCATGATCGAGGGCACCGCATCGGACACCGTGCACTACAGCCGCCGAGCCGTAGAACTGGCTGTCGGCCCCACCGAGTTGTTCTGGATCGAGGGTGCCACTCACATGGATCTCTACGACAGAGACGAGCACGTGTCCCCTGCTGTCGCCAAGCTGTCTGAATTCTTCCGCCAGTTGTGAGCTGAGGGGCCTTACCCTCGCCCGCCTCGTCCACACCGTCCACGAGGCGCGGGAACGCAAGGGCGCGGGCCAGCGGCTCGCAGAGAGGTTCGCCCCCTCGCCCCCGGCGCCCTGGAGTCGACCGGGCTGATCGCCACCCTGGGCAGTCTCCTGGACAAGGCCGGCCCCTCAGGCACCAGCGGCCGCGACGTCCTTGTCATGATGGTCATGCTGCTGATCGCACTGGCCACGGCGTTTCGCGACGGCCGGCACACCATCGAGCGACTCACCTCCGTCGGTACCGGCGAGCACTGCTGTACCGACGGAGGTGAGTCGC
>NZ_LIRL01001224.1 GCF_001419795.1 Streptomyces niveiscabiei | reverse complement strand
GCAGGCCGCCCGCCCCCGACCCACTGTCGGGCGGCCTGCCGCGCGTACGCCGGGACGACGCGTACGAGACCTTGCGCGCCCGTTCGGACGCGCACCTCGCCGCGACAGGCACCCGCCCCCGCGTCTACCTCGCGGCGCTGGGCCCGGCAGCCGTCCACACCGCCCGCCTCTCCTTCGCGGCATCCCTGTTCCAGGCGGGCGGCATCGAACCGGTCACCGAGGGCACGTTCCAGGAGAGCGGCACGAGCGAGGCGTGCCTGTGCTCCAGCGACGCGGTGTACGAGGAGAAGGCGACCGAGACCGCCGAGGCACTGCGGTCCGAGGGCGCGGCCCATGTGTCGCTGGCGGGCCGGGGCGCGTACCCGGGTGTGGATACGTACGTTTTCGCGGGCTGTGACGCGGTCGCCGTGCTGACCGCCGCCCTGGACCGTTTGGGAGTGGCGTGATGGGGATCCCCGACTTCTCCGGGATCGGTCTGGAGGCGCCGTCGCCGGAGGTGACAGCGGCCGACTGGGACGCGGCGGTGAAACGCGCGGCGGGCGGCGACGTCCCGCTGTGGGAGACCCCCGAGGGCATCGGGGTGAAGCCCCTGTACACGGCGCACGACCTGGAGGGCCTGGACTTCCTCAACACGTACCCGGGCGCGGCCCCGTTCCTGCGGGGCCCCTACCCGACGATGTACGTCAACCAGCCCTGGACGGTCCGCCAGTACGCCGGATTCTCCACGGCGGAGGAGTCGAACGCGTTCTACCGCCGCAACCTGGCGGCGGGCCAGAAGGGCCTGTCGGTGGCGTTCGACCTGCCCACGCACCGGGGCTACGACAGCGACCACCCGCGCGTCACCGGCGACGTCGGCATGGCGGGCGTGGCGATCGACTCCATCTACGACATGCGCCAGCTCTTCGACGGCATCCCGCTGGACCGCATGAGCGTGTCGATGACGATGAACGGCGCGGTCCTGCCCGTGCTGGCCCTCTACATCGTGGCGGCCGAGGAGCAGGGCGTACCGGCGGAGAAACTCGCGGGGACCATCCAGAACGACATCCTCAAGGAGTTCATGGTCCGCAACACGTACATCTATCCGCCGGGCCCGTCGATGCGGATCATCTCCGACATCTTCGCGTTCACCTCCCAGCGGATGCCGCGCTACAACTCGATCTCGATCTCCGGCTACCACATCCAGGAAGCGGGCGCGACGGCCGACCTGGAGCTCGCCTACACCCTCGCCGACGGCGTCGAGTACATCCGCGCGGGCCGCGAAGCCGGCCTGGACGTCGACGTGTTCGCCCCCCGCCTGTCGTTCTTCTGGGGCATCGGCATGAACTTCTTCATGGAGATCGCGAAACTCCGCGCCGCCCGCCTCCTGTGGGCGAAACTCGTGAAGCAGTTCGACCCGCAGAACGCCAAGTCCCTGTCCCTGCGCACCCATTCGCAGACCTCGGGCTGGTCCCTGACGGCACAGGACGTCTTCAACAACGTGACCCGCACCTGCGTCGAGGCCATGGCCGCGACCCAGGGCCACACCCAGTCCCTGCACACCAACGCCCTGGACGAGGCCCTCGCCCTGCCCACGGACTTCTCGGCCCGCATCGCCCGCAACACGCAGCTGCTCATCCAGCAGGAGTCGGGCACGACCCGCGTGATCGACCCGTGGGGCGGCAGCGCCTACGTGGAGCGCCTGACCTACGACCTCGCGCGCCGCGCGTGGCAGCACATCCAGGAGGTCGAGCAGGCGGGCGGCATGGCCCGCGCGATCGACGAGGGCATCCCGAAACTCCGCGTCGAAGAGGCCGCCGCCCGCACGCAGGCGCGGATCGACTCGGGCCGCCAGCCGGTGATCGGCGTCAACAAGTACCGGGTCGCCACGGACGAGGAGATCGAGGTCCTGCGCGTCGACAACTCCGCCGTCCGCACCCGCCAGATCGAGAAACTGCGCCGCCTGCGCGCCGAGCGCGACGAGCAGGCGTGTCGCGGCGCCCTGGAGGATCTGACCCGCGCGGCATCCGGCGAGGGCAACCTCCTGGAACTCGCGGTGCGGGCTGCCCGCGCGAAGGCGACGGTGGGAGAGATCTCCGACGCCCTGGAGAAGGTGTTCGGCCGTCACGCCGGCCGGGTCCGTACGATCGCGGGTGTGTACCGCAACGAGGCAGGCGAGTCGGCGAACGTGGAACGCACCCGCGCCCTGGTGGACGCCTTCGCGGAGGCGGAGGGCCGGCGCCCCCGCATCCTGGTCGCGAAGATGGGCCAGGACGGGCACGACCGGGGCCAGAAGGTCATCGCGACAGCCTTCGCCGACCTCGGCTTCGACGTCGACGTCGGCCCCCTCTTCCAGACCCCGGCGGAAGTGGCCCGCCAGGCGGTGGAGGCGGACGTCCACATCGTCGGCGTGTCCTCCCTCGCCGCCGGCCACCTCACCCTCGTACCCGCCCTGCGCGAGGAACTCGCGGCGGAGGACCGCGACGACATCATGATCGTGGTCGGCGGAGTGATCCCCCCGCAGGACGTCCCGACCCTCCTGGAGATGGGCGCGGCAGCGGTCTTCCCGCCGGGGACGGTGGTCCCCGACGCGGCCCACGACCTCGTGGAGCGCCTGGCGTCCGGCCTCGGACACGCCCTGTGACGGACGTCGCCGCCTACATCAAGGGCGTCCTGGAGGGCAAGCGCGCGATGATCGCGCGCGCGGTCACCCTGGTCGAGTCGGTGCACCCCCGCCACCGCGCCCCCGCACAGGAACTCCTGACGGCCCTGCTCCCGCACAGCGGCCACTCCCGCCGCATCGGCATCAGCGGCGTCCCCGGTGTCGGCAAGTCGACGTTCATCGACGCGTTCGGCTCGATGCTCACCGGCAGGGGACACCGGGTCGCAGTCCTGGCCGTCGACCCCTCCTCGGCCCGCACCGGCGGCTCCATCCTGGGCGACAAGACCCGGATGGACCGCCTCTCGGTGGACCCGGCGGCATTCGTCCGCCCCTCCCCGACGTCGGGCACGCTCGGCGGGGTGGCGCGCGCGACCCGCGAGTCGATGGTGGTGATGGAGGCGGCCGGGTACGACGTCGTCCTGG
>NZ_LIRL01001223.1 GCF_001419795.1 Streptomyces niveiscabiei | reverse complement strand
TAGTACCCGGAGTACCACCGGTGGCCCCGCCCTGAGCGGCCCCGCCCTGGGTAGCACCCTGGTTCTGCCCCTGGGCGTCACCCCCGTCGGTGCCCCCGTCGGTCGGCGTACCGCCCTGCTCCGGCCCGGTGCTCTCCGTGCCCGACGGCGTCGGCGGCACCTCCTGCACGACGTCCGCCCCGTCCTGGAGCTGGAGGTCGAACTCGGAGGCCGGCGTCCCCTTGAGCGCGTCCTTCATGAACTGCGCCCAGATCTCGGTGGGCGCGCCACCGCCGTTGATGCGGGGCAGCCCCATCGCGCCGTACAGCGACTTGTGCGCGGCGGTCTCCGGGTCCTGGCCCATGACGGAGACGACGGTCGCGAGGTCGGGCGTGTAGCCCGCGAACCAGGCGGCCTGGTCCTCCTCGGCGGTACCGGTCTTGCCGGCGGCGGGCCGGCCGACGGCCTGCGCGGCGGTCGCGGTGCCGTTCTCGACGACGCTCTGGAGGATCGCGGTGGTGGTGTCGGCGGCCTCGCGGCTGACGGCCTGGGACGACTGCTGGGCGGGCAGCTCGATGGTGGTCTTGCCGTCCTTGGTGATCTTGTCGATCAGGGTGTACGTGCCGTGCTTGCCGTGGTTGGCGAGGGTGGCGTACGCCTCGGCCATGTCGAGGACACTGCCGGTGGCGACGCCGAGGGCGATCGAGGGTGACGCGGTTAGCTCTGGAGTACTACTCGGCAGCCCCAGCGCGACGGCGGTGTCCTTGACCTTGTCGGAGCCGACGTCCACGGCCATCTGCGCGTACACCGAGTTGATCGACTTGTCGGTGGCGGTGCGGACGGTGACGTTGCCGTAGTCGACGTCGTCCTCGTTGGCGGGGGCGTAGCTGCCGCCGCTCCAGCCCTGCACGGGACGCTTGTTGTTGCCGTCGTACACCGTGTTCGGGGTGATGAGACGGCCGTCCTGCGTCTCGGACTTGTTGTCGACGGCCGAGGTGAAGACGAACGGCTTGAAGGTGGAGCCGACCTGGAAGTCCTGGCGGGTCGCGTTGTTCGTGTACTGCTTGACGTAGTCGATGCCGCCGTACATCGCGAGGACCTTGCCGGTCTTCGGGTCGACGGCGGCGCCGCCCGCGCGCACGTAGTTGTCGACCTTGTTCTTCTTCTTGTCGAGCTTGTCCATCAGGTTGTCGTTGACGGACTTCACGAAGGCGTCCTGCTTGGCCTTCTCCAGGGTCGTGGTGATGCGGTAGCCGCCGCCGTCGAGCTCCTCCTCGGTGAGGATCTTGTTGTCCTTGAGGTAGTCCTTGATGGCGGTGACGATGTACCCGCGCTGCCCGGACATGCCGGTCGAGGCGCCGCTGGACTCCAGCGGGGTCGGGAACTTCATCCCGGTCCGCTTCGACTGCTCCAGCCAGCCCTTCTTGACCATGCCGTCGAGGACGTAGTTCCAGCGGGCCTGGGCCGCCGCCTTGTTCTCGGGGTGCGCGATGACGTCGTACTCGCTGGGCGCGTTGAGCAGCGCGGCGAGGTAGGCGCCCTGGCCCGGGGTGAGGGCGGTCGCGTCGACGCCGTAGTACGCCTGGGCGGCGGCCTGGATGCCGTACGCGTTACGCCCGAAGTATGACGTGTTCAGGTAGCCCTCAAGGATCTTGTCCTTGCTCTGCTCCTGGTCCAGCTTGATGGAGATGAAGAACTCCTTCACCTTGCGGGAGACGGTCTGCTCCTGCGCCAGGTAGTAGTTCTTCACATACTGCTGGGTGATGGTCGAGCCGGACTGCTTGCCCTTGCCCATCGCGGTGTTGATGCCGGCGCGGAGCATCGCCTTGGGGTCGATCGCGGACTCGGTGTAGAAGTCGCGGTCCTCGGCGGCGAGCACCGCGTGCTGGGCGTCCTTGGAGATCTGCGCGAGGGTGACGTTCTCGCGGTTGACCTCGCCGTCGCGGGCGATCTCGGTGCCGTCCGCGTAGAGGTACAGGTTGGACTGCTTGGTGGCGAGGGCGTTGGCCGGCGGGATCTTGACCATCGAGTAGCCGAGGTAGAAGAGGCCGACGAGCGCGAGGACACCGACGATGAAGGTGCCGAGCACGATCCGCCAGGTGGGGATGATCCGCCGCCACCCGGTGCGCTTCGGCCGCTTGGCCTTCTTGCTGCCGTCCTCAGGGGCGTCCGGGACGCCCGTGGCGTCGCCGAGGGGCTCTCTCGGCGCCCATCCCTGGGGCGGTCGCTGCGGCTGCGGCTCGTCGCTCATGTGTTGCTCGGACTCCTGTGCGTGCCTGGTGCTCTGGCGTGTGTCTCGTGATTCTCGCGCGGCGAGCTGTGGCTCGTGCGGGTTGTGGTGCTCGCGGGCCGTGCGACCCGTTACTGCTCGTTGCTGCTCGGCGGACCCGAGGTCCTCGGCGGGCTCGTCGTACTCGATTTTCGCGCGCCTCTGATCTGAAGACTCTCGCACCATGCGAACCGTTCCCGGCAATCGGCACGCGTTGGCGGAGAAAACGCCTGGCACGCCGCCGTTCCTGCGCACTAGGCTCCTGCGCTTCGGTGCCGTGCGACGAATGTCACGTCGCGCGGGGAGGTCTCGGACGAGGAGGAGGACGCTCGCGGTGGGTCCGGCGCGGTTGTACGCGGCTGTCGCGGCGGGGGGTTTCCGACGGTACGCGACGTACCGGGTGGCGACGGCCGCGGGGGTCTTCACCAATACGGTCTTCGGCCTGATCCTGGTCTATACCTATCTCGCCCTGTGGGACGAGCGTCCGAATCTCGGCGGGTACGACCAGGCGGAGGCGGTGACGTACGTCTGGCTCGGCCAGGCCCTCTTCGCGACGCTCGCGTTGCAGAGCGGCGGCATGGAGGTCGACCTCATGGAGCGCATCCGCTCCGGTGACGTCGCCGTCGACCTGTACCGGCCGGTCGACCTCCAGCTCTGGTGGCTGGCGGCCGACCTGGGCCGCGCGGCGTTCCAGCTGATCGGCCGGGGGGTGATCCCGTTCGCGATCGGCGCGCTGCTCTTCCCGACGGCCCTGCCCACCGACCCCCTGCGCTGGCTGGCCTTCCTGCTCGCGCTGGTCCTGGCGGCGCTGGTGAGTTTCGGCATCCGCTTCCTGGTCGCCCTCACCGGCTTCTGGCTCCTGGACGGCACCGGCGCGCTCCAGATGATGATGATCACCGGCCTGTTCTGCTCGGGCATGACCCTCCCGCTGAACGCCTTCCCGGGCGCCCTCGGCGACGTCGTCAAGACCCTCCCGTGGGCCGCCCAGCTCCAGATGCCGGCCGACCTGCTGATGGGCAAGACCTCGGTACTACACGTGTACGCCTTCCAGGCGGCCTGGGCCGTGGTGCTCCTCGTGGCAGGCCGCCTCCTGGTGTCGGTGGCTACCCGCAGGGTGGTGGTCCAGGGTGGCTGAGCTGCCTCAGAAGTACGACGGGTATGACGGGTCCGGGGGGTATGACGGGCCTGGGGCGTACGCCACCGTCGCGCCCGCCGGTAACCGGCTCACCGAGGGTCTGCGCGCCTACCGCATGATCACCGGCATGTGGATCCGCTCCACCCTCGCCTACCGCGCCTCGTTCGCGATGTCCCTGGTCGGCGGCCTCCTGCTGACCGGCCTCGACTTCGTCGGCATCGTCCTGATGTTCTCGCAGGTCGACTCCCTCGGCGGCTACACCCTCCCCGAGGTCGCCTTCCTGTACGGCCTCGCGGCCACGTCGTTCGGCATCGCGGACCTCTCGATCGGCTCGGTGGCCCGCCTCGGCCAGCGCGTGCGCGACGGCTCCCTCGACACCCTCCTCGTACGGCCCGCCCCGGTGCTCGCGCAGGTCGCCGCCGACCGGTTCGCGCTGCGCCGCCTCAGCCGCATCACCCAGGGCGCCCTGATCTTCACGTACGCGCTGTCCGCGCTCGACATCCACTGGACCCCGGAGAAGGTGCTCCTCGTGCCGGTGACCGTGCTGTCCGGCGGGGCGATCTTCTCGGCGGTCTTCGTCGCGGGCGGCGCGTTCCAGTTCATCGCCGAGGACGCGGCCGAGGTGCAGTCGGCGTTCACCTACGGCGGGGGGACGATGCTCCAGTACCCGCCGACCGTGTTCGCGAAGGAACTGGTGCGCGGGGTGACGTTCGTCTTCCCGCTCGCGTTCGTCAACTGGGTACCCGCGTCCTACGTGTTGGGCCGCCCGTACCCCCTGGACCTTCCCCAAGGCGCCGCGTGGGCACCGCCGTTGGTCGCCGCGCTGTGCTGCGCGCTCGCGGGGCTCGTGTGGCGGGCGGGCGTCAGGTCGTACCGGAGCACAGGGAGCTGAACCGTGGCGGAATTCATTCAAGTCGACGGCGTGGAGAAGGTGTTCGACGTCCGCAGGAAGACCGGCTTCCTGAAGCGCGAGCGCTCCCAGGTGCGCGCCGTGGACTCGCTCTCCTTCACCGTCGCGCGCGGAGAGATGGTCGGGTACATCGGCCCGAACGGCGCCGGGAAGTCGACGACCATCAAGATGCTGACCGGCATCCTCACCCCGAGCGGCGGCCGGCTGCGCGTCGCCGGCATCGACCCCTCCCGCGAACGCACCCGCCTCGCCCACCGGATCGGCGTCGTCTTCGGACAGCGCACGACCCTGTGGTGGGACCTCCCGCTCATCGACTCCTACCGGCTGATGCACCGCATGTACCGCATCCCGGACGCCCGTTACGCCGAGAACCTCGACCGCCTCGTCCAACTCCTCGACCTCGCCGACCTGTTGGACCGCCCGGTACGCCAACTCTCCCTCGGCCAGCGGATGCGCGGCGACATCGCGGCGGCCCTCCTGCACGACCCCGACGTCCTCTACCTCGACGAGCCGACCATCGGCCTCGACGTCGTCTCCAAGGCCAAGGTCCGTGACTTCCTGCGGGAGTTGAACGCCGAACGCGGTACGACGGTCCTGCTCACCACCCACGACCTCCAGGACATCGAGCAGCTCTGCAAGCGGGTGATGGTCATCGACCACGGCCGCATGATGTACGACGGCCCCCTCGCCGGTCTCCACGAGGCGGGCGAGAGCGAACGCGTCCTCGTCGTCGACCTGGAGCGCGAACTCCCGCCCATCGACGCGGGCCCCTCCGCCCGCGTCGTACGCGTCGACGGCGTACGCCAGTGGCTCGCGTTCCCGGCGTCGGAGTCGGCGGCGCCGCTGGTCGCGCGGATCGCGGCGGAGTGTCCGCTGGTGGACCTGTCGGTGCGGGAGCCGGACATCGAGGCGGTGATCGCGAAGATGTACGCAGACAAGGCCACCGCGTAGTGCCGTACGCCGGTTCCTCGTAGGCTGGCCGTATGACCGACAACGCTCCGGAACTGCGCGCATCGGACGCCGACCGCGAACGGGTCGCGGAGATCCTGCGGGACGCCCTCGCGGAGGGCCGGCTCGACATGGAGGAGTTCGAGGAACGGCTGGAGACGACCTACAAGGCGCGTACGTACGGCGAGTTGGCGCCGATCACCCGTGACCTGCCCGCGCCGGGCGGTACGCCGCAGGCGCCGGTGAACCTCTTCAAGGAGCCGCCGTCCGACGGGAGTTGGACGGGCCGGGTACTCGGTGGCGGTGACACGTCGCCGAGTTGGGCCGTCGCCGTCATGGGCGGGTTCCAGCGCAAGGGGCGGTGGACCGTGCCCCGGCGGATGAACTGCGTAGCCTTCTGGGGCGGCGGCGAGATCGACCTGCGCGAGGCCGACTTCTCCGCCGGGGAGGTCGAGATCAACTGTGTCGCGATCATGGGCGGCATCCAGATCCTCGTACCGCCCGGCGTCGAGATCGTCTCCAAGGGCATCGGGATCATGGGCGACTTCAGCCACCGCGAGAGCGGGGTGCCCGCCGGGCCCGGCGGGCACCCCGCTCT
>NZ_LIRL01001222.1 GCF_001419795.1 Streptomyces niveiscabiei | reverse complement strand
GGGGAACTGCGGCTGCGGGCGCGGGTGGAGGTGTGAGGCTCGGCTCGTGCAGACGTCCTTGAGGCGGCCGGCGGCGCGGTGGGGGCCCGGCCCTGAGGTGCGGCCCGCTCCACCCCCGCGCGTTCGGTAGGCTCGCGGAGTTCGTCGACGTCCAACGGAAGGAACCCCGCGGTGCACGTCCAGGAGTGGCTCGACTCGGTGCCTCCGGCCGCCGTGTACGCGGTGGTGGGGCTGGTCATCGGGCTGGAGAGCCTCGGCATCCCGCTGCCCGGCGAGATCATCCTCGTCTCGGCCGCGCTGCTCTCCTCCCAGCACGCGGGCGTCAACCCGATCGTCCTCGGCGCCTGCGCGACCGTCGGCGCCGTCGTCGGCGACTCCATCGGCTACGCGATCGGCCGCAAGGGCGGACGGCCGCTGCTCGCCTGGCTCGGCGGGAAGTTCCCGCGCCACTTCAGCGCCGGGCACATCGCGACCGCCGAGCGCTCCTTCGAGAAGTGGGGCATGTGGGCGGTCTTCTTCGGCCGCTTCGTCGCCCTCCTGCGGATCTTCGCCGGACCCCTCGCCGGGGTGCTGCACATGCCGTACTGGAAGTTCCTCACGGCGAACGTCCTCGGCGGGATCGCCTGGGCCGGGGGCACCACCGCCGTCATCTACTACGTCGGGATCGTCGCCGAGGACTGGCTCAAGCGGTTCTCGTGGCTGGGTCTCGTCCTCGCGCTGCTCATCGGGGTCACGTCGATGCTGGTGCTGAAGCGGAAGGCGAAGAAGGCGCAGGCGAGCGCCGAGGGCGCGGAGCCGGTTCCCGCAGCCGAGTGAACGCTCTAGCCGCCGTGAACTTCCCTGTGCGCCTTGGCCAGTTCGGCGTACGCCGTGCCGTTGAGCGTGACTCCGTCGCGCTCCTCGGCGGTCAGTTCGCGCCGCACCTTCGCCGGGACGCCCGCGACCAGTGAACCGGGCGGGACGACCATCCCCTGCGGGACCAGCGCCTGCGCGGCGATCAGTGAACCCGCCCCGATCACCGCCCCGTTGAGGACGGTCGCCCCCATCCCGACCAGGCAGTCGTCCTCGACCGTCGCCCCGTGCACGACCGCGTTGTGGCCGACCGACACGCGCTCCCCGATGGTCACCGGGAACCCGGGGTCCGCGTGCAGCGTGCAGTTGTCCTGCACGTTGCTGGCCGCGCCGACCGCGATCGACTCGACGTCCCCGCGCAGCACGGCCCCGTACCAGACGCTCGCGCCCGCCCCCAGCGTCACGTCCCCGATCACGCTCGCCGTCGGCGCCACGAACGCCTCGCCGTCGATCTTCGGCTCCCTGCCCCCGATGCCCGTGATCAGAGCCCGCTGCGTCATCGACGCCTCCTCGTGTCGCTGGTGTCACCGCACCGTACGCCACCGGGGGTGGGGTGAAGATCACAGGG
>NZ_LIRL01001221.1 GCF_001419795.1 Streptomyces niveiscabiei | reverse complement strand
CCCCGAGCCCCCTCAGCACTCGATGATGTTCACCGCCAGCCCACCCCGAGCCGTCTCCTTGTACTTCACACTCATATCCGCCCCCGTCTCCTTCATCGTCTTGATGACCTTGTCCAGAGACACCTTGTGCGACCCGTCCCCCCGCATCGCCATCTTCGCCGCGGTCACCGCCTTCACCGCGGCCATCCCGTTCCGCTCGATGCACGGGATCTGGACGAGCCCGCCGACGGGATCGCAGGTGAGCCCGAGATTGTGTTCCATGCCGATCTCGGCGGCNNCTCGGCGAGGGCGCCCGCGGCCATGGAGCAGGCGGAGCCGACCTCGCCCTGGCAGCCGACCTCGGCGCCGGAGATGGACGCGTTCTCCTTGAACAGCATCCCGATCGCCCCGGCGGCGAGGAGGAAGCGGACGACGCCGTCCTCGTCCGCGCCGGGCACGAAGTTGATGTAGTAGTGCAGGACGGCGGGGATGATCCCGGCGGCGCCGTTCGTGGGCGCGGTGACGACCCGCCCGCCCGCCGCGTTCTCCTCGTTCACGGCCATGGCGTACAGCGTGATCCACTCCATGGCACGGGCCAACGGATCGCCCTCGGCGCGGAGTTGACGGGCCGTCACGGCGGCGCGGCGGCGGACGCGCAGGCCCCCGGGGAGGATGCCCTCCCGCGACATGCCCCGCGACACGCACGCCTGCATGACCCGCCAGATCTCCAGCAGCCCGGCGCGGATCTCGTCCTCGGTGCGCCAGGCCCGCTCGTTCTCCAGCATCAGGGAGGAGATGGAGAGCCCGGTCTCCTTCGTCAGGCGCAGGAGTTCGTCCCCCGTACGGAACGGGTACTTCAGCGCCGTGTCGTCCAGCTTGATGCGGTCCGCGCCGACCGCCTCCTCGTCGACGACGAACCCGCCGCCCACGGAGTAGTAGGTCCGCGTGAGGACCTCGGCGCCGGAGGCGTCGTACGCCCAGAGGGTCATCCCGTTCGCGTGGTACGGAAGCGCCTTGCGGCGGTGCAGGATCAGATCGTCGTCGAAGGAGAACGCGATCTCCCGCTCGCCCAGCAGCCGCAGCGAACCGGTGGACTTGATGGCCTCGACCCGCTCGTCGGCGCCCTCGACGTCGACCGTGCGCGGCGAGTTGCCCTCCAGGCCGAGGAGTACGGCCTTCGGCGTGCCGTGCCCGTGCCCGGTCGCCCCCAGCGACCCGTACAGCTCCGTCCGCACGGACGCGACCGACCCGAGCACCCCCTCGCTCCGCAGCCGCCGCGCGAACATCCGCGCCGCCCGCATCGGACCGACCGTGTGCGAACTCGAAGGACCGATACCGACCGAGAACAGGTCGAACACGGAGATGGCCACGGGGACTCCAACCAGAAAGGACGCGGACACACGACACCGGATGCCACGCCGGGGACTACGAACACGGGCGGGGCGGCCCCGAAGACCCACCC
>NZ_LIRL01001220.1 GCF_001419795.1 Streptomyces niveiscabiei | reverse complement strand
GTGCCCCTGAACTCCCCCACCAACCCCCGTACGGAATCCAGGTACAACACCCCGATCTCCGGTACCGGCGGCGGCACTTCGGGCTCCGGCTCCGCACTTTTTCCGGACATGGCCACTCCTCTCCGTAACACGTCCATTACCGTGAGCCTCAGAGTGACCGAGCCGCCGGGAACCTTTCAACCAGCCCGGCCGGATTGGAAGGATGGTGGAGCAGCCGTTGAACCGGAAGAAACTCGACCCCGACAGCTCGCCGGAGGCGGCGTTCGGTGCGCTACTTCGCGAAGAACGCGAGAAACAGGGCCTGACGCAGGAGGAACTCGCCACGCGCACGGGCTTCTCCAGCTCCCACATGTCTGCGGTGGAGACGGCGCGCAAGAAGCCGACTCTTCAACTGGCCAGAAGGGTCGACGTAGCGCTGAGGACCGGAGACATGTTCGAGCGCAAGTGGCGGAAGATGCGGAAGGGAGGGTTGCTGGAGGGATCGCCGCAGTACATAAACGATGAGGCGAAGGCGGCCGAGATCCGACTCTACGAAGTGGGCGTCATCCCCGGGCTTCTCCAGACCCCGGAGTACGCGCAGGTGGTCACGCAGAGCGCTGTGAAACGGGGAACGATCACGAGCGCTCAGGCCGAGGAACGGATCGCCCTCATCAACGAGCGGCAGGCCTCACTGCTCCGTACGCCTCCACCGCAGATCTTCGCCGTGCTGGACGAGAGCTGCCTCCGTCGGCCCATGGGTGGCCCCGCCGTCATGCACGCCCAGTTCGAGCGCCTGATCGAGTTCGCCGAGCTGCCCAACACCCATCTCCAGATCGCCCTGTTCGAGCTGGGAGAACGCCGACCGCTCAGCCTGCCCCTGTACTTGCTGACCATGCGGGACCGCTCGCTCCTGTCCTACGCCGAGTCCGCCCACCGGGGCCACCTTGAGCGCGACATCACATTCGTCGAACCCCTGTTGGCGTCCTACCATCAGCTACAGGCCGTGTCGCTGTCCCAGGCGGAGTCCGTGGCCATGATCAGAGAGCTGCAAAGGGGCCTCAAGTGAGCACCGAATCCCCCCGTTGGTTCAAGTCGTCGTACAGCGAAAACGGCGGCGTCTGCGTCGAGATCGCCACCAACCTCGCCGCGTCCCACGGCACGGTCCCGGTCCGCGACTCGAAGAACCAGTCGGGCCCTGCCCTGAACGTCCGTGCGGAAGCCTTCACTTGCTTCCTCTCCGCCCTCAACTCCCCCGAGTTCGGCGGATTCTGACCTGTCGGAGCCCCATGCGACCCCTCACCATGGGGCTCCATGACACCCACACCCCTGACCTGGCGAAAGTCCTCGTACAGCGAGAACGGCGGCCAGTGCGTCCAAGTCGCCACCTGGCACAAATCCACGCACAGCAGCAACGGCGGCGCCTGCGTCGAAATCTCCCCCACCCCCACGACCACCCTCATCCGCGACTCCAAATCCCTCCCC
>NZ_LIRL01000122.1 GCF_001419795.1 Streptomyces niveiscabiei | reverse complement strand
CCCCCGCCGCCATGCTCGCGTTCCCGTCGGACAGCACGGCCACCAGGTACGCCCCACCCCCGGCCGTCACCCGCCCGATGCTGTTGACGTCCCACAGCCCCGTCGTGCTGCGCGGGAGCCACCCGTTCTTCAGCGCCCACTCGGCGCCCTGCGCGGCGGCCGACACCCCCCACCGCTGGTCGGCCTCGACCTGGGCCATGAGCCCGCCGACGTACGCCCGGGAGGCGTCGTTCAGTTCCGAGGAGTCTCCGAACACCTGCTGGAGCAGGGCGAGTTGATCGGCGGCGGTCGTCTGCGTGAGCCCCCACAGCGCGCCCTCCCCGCCCTCCGTGCCGGTCATCCCGAACCGGTCGTTGGCCGCGTCGAGCCCCTCCGCCTGGCCGATGGTGTTCCACAGGGCGGTGGCGGAGTCGTTGTCGCTGTTCTCGATCATCAGGGCGGCGTACGACCTCTCCTGCGCGGTGAGGCTCCGGCCCGCGTCCTGCGCCTGGAGCAGCAGCGCGGCGAGGATGTCGACCTTCACGATGCTGGCCGTGTCGAACGCGGCCTCCCCGTACACGGCACTGTCCCCGGAGCCCAGATCGAGCACCCCGACGGACACGGCGGCGTCACCGGGGACGCTCACCGCCTGCATCGCCGTCTTCAGCAGCGCGGTGCGGTCGGTCTCCGGCACAGGTTCCTCCTGGGTACGCGCGGCCGGCGAGGACGTCGCCGCCGGGGCCGACGATACGGGGGTGCCGGGAGCGCTGTCGTGGATCTTCACGTACGCCGTCCCGCAGGCCATCGCGACGACGGCGAGCACGGACAGCAGGAGCGGCCGGCGCCGGGAGGAGGAGCGGGCGCGGTGGCGTCGTACGGGTCTGGAGGACTCCATCCCGCGATGGTGGGGGCGGTGACTGTGTCCCCCGTGAGACGGACGTTAGAGCTGTGTCAGGGATTCCTGAGAGAACCGTGAAACCGGTGACCGCGCGGTTTCCGGCCCCGCACAACCGCAGCAGCATCCCCCCGATAGGGTCGTCGACCGTGGCGAACAAGAACATTCCCGACCCCGGCTTCCCCGACGACGACGGCACCGCCGACCCGGCGCTCACGGCGGCGCTCACGGCATGGACGCAGGACCGCGCGCAGCTCCCCGCGGTCCTGGCGGCGCTGCGGACCGCGCGTCTGCTGGTCCCCGTCGTGGCGGTCCTCGGCGAGGTCGAGGAGGACGAGAACGGACTGCGCCGCGAAAAAATGAGCGACATGGCGGTCCCCACCCTGAAGGCAGGCCCCCGCAAGGCACTCCCCGCCTTCACGTCGACAGCGTCCCTGGCCCTCTGGGACCCCGAGGCCCGCCCGGTCGCCGTCCGCCTCCACCAGGCCCTGGAAGCGGCGGCCCACGAGAAGGCCGACACCCTCATCCTGGACCTCGCGGGTCCGATCCCCTTCGAACTGACGGGCCAGACCCTCTTGGCGCTCGCGGAAGGCCGCACAACAACAGACCCACTGTCGGACCCGGCAGTACGCGAAGCGGTACGAGCAGCGGTGGCATCAGAACCAGCGGTCCAGCGCGCATACCTGGGCCCGGGTGAGTCGGACGGCACCCTGGCCCTGGTCCTGGCGGACGACGCCGTACCGGCCAAGGCAGCCCAGGCAGTGGCAGAACGCCTAGCGGCGGACGAGACACTGAGGGCACGCTTGGTGAAGGGCTTGGATTTGGCACTACTACCGACCGGCACCGAACTACCGGGCAGCAGCCAGGTCCTTTAGGGGCGCGGGGAACTGCGCGAACAACCCCCACCGGCCAGCAGCCGAAACTCCACCCGTCTTTAGCTGTAAACCGGCCCCGTGTACTTCTCCCCGGGCCCCTGCCCCACCGCATCCGGCACAACCGACGCCTCCCGGAACGCCAGCTGGAGAGACTTCAGCCCGTCCCGCAGCGGCGCTGCGTGAAACGAACTGATCTCCGTGGCCGACGCGTCCAGCAGCCCCGCCAACGCAGTGATCAGCTTGCGCGCCTCGTCCAGGTCCTTGAACTTCTCGCCCTCCTCGGTCAGCCCGAGCTTGACGGCCGCGGCGCTCATGAGGTTGACGGCGACCGTCACGATGACCTCGACGGCGGGGACCTCGGCGATGTCGCGGGTCATTTCGTTGAAGTCGGGGGTGTCACTCATGGAGGACACGATAGGGGGAGGGCGCACAGGGTCCACCACGGAGCCCGGATTGGCCAGTACCGACGCGAACTGTTAACGTTGGAGAACGACCGGCTGGACATGACTGTGCCCGGCCCACAAGTGGAGGCTTCGAACTCCCACCCGACCACCCCCCGGGGCGGCGGGTCACCGGTCAGACGGCCGCCCCTCGTGGGGGCGCCGCCGTCCGATGAGTACGCCCCGCGATCCCCGCGGCGGTGTTCCGGTAGTTCGAGGAACCCCGCATGTGATCGTCCGGGGCATTTTTTCTGCCTCGGCATGGTTGAAGGTCTTAAGAGACAGACGTTACGCGGCGCTCGAACCAGGGAGTCGCGTGGTGCAACCGAGGAGGACTCATCAGCGCCGAGCCCCGCATCAACGACCGGATTCGCGTTCCCGAGGTGCGACTTGTCGGTCCCAGTGGCGAGCAGGTGGGCATCGTCCCCCTGGCCAAGGCACTGGAGCTTGCGCAGGAGTACGACCTGGACCTGGTCGAGGTCGCGGCGAACGCCCGCCCGCCGGTCTGCAAGCTCATGGACTACGGGAAGTTCAAGTACGAGTCGGCCATGAAGGCCCGTGAGGCGCGCAAGAACCAGGCGCACACGGTCATCAAGGAGATGAAGCTCCGGCCGAAGATCGACCCGCACGACTACGACACCAAGAAGGGTCACGTCGTCCGGTTCCTCAAGCAGGGCGACAAGGTCAAGATCACGATCATGTTCCGCGGCCGTGAGCAGTCGCGCCCGGAGCTGGGCTACCGCCTGCTCCAGCGCCTCGCTTCGGACGTCGAGGACCTCGGGTTCGTCGAGTCGAACCCGAAGCAGGACGGCCGAAACATGATCATGGTTCTCGGTCCGCACAAGAAGAAGACCGAGGCGATGGCCGAGGCCCGTCAGGCGCAGGAGGCCCGCAAGGCCGAGGCGAAGGCCAACCCCGGCCGCTCGCAGAACGCCGCGGACGCCGACGCCGTGAACGCCGAGGTCCGGGAGACCGACGAGGCCGACGAGGTCGTCGAGACCCCTGCCGAGGCTTCCGCCGAGGCGTGATCCACGGGGCGCGAGCCCCTCGGATCGACCGACAGAACAGCGACGCTCCACCCCGTGCCCGGTTTCACGACCGGGCACCGGAGCGCCACCGACGAGGAGAGTACGGCGCTATGCCGAAGAACAAGTCGCACAGCGGTGCCAGCAAGCGCTTCAAGATCACCGGCTCCGGCAAGGTGCTCCGCGAGCGCGCCGGCAAGCGCCACCTGCTTGAGCACAAGTCGTCCCGCGTGACGCGTCGCCTCACCGGCAACGCCGAGATGGCCCCGGGCGACGCCGCGAAGATCAAGAAGCTTCTCGGCAAGTGACGTACGGCGCCTAGCGCCCTACGCCTCGACCGGGACCTATTCGACACCGGGTCGTGTGAGTCCAACCACGGCCCCGCTACAAGGAGTTAACAAGTGGCACGCGTCAAGCGGGCAGTCAACGCCCACAAGAAGCGCCGGGCGATCCTCGAAGCCGCCTCCGGCTACCGTGGTCAGCGTTCGCGCCTGTACCGCAAGGCCAAGGAGCAGGTCACCCACTCGCTGGTCTACAACTACAACGACCGCAAGAAGCGCAAGGGCGACTTCCGTCAGCTGTGGATCCAGCGCATCAACGCCGCTGCCCGCGCGAACGGCATCACCTACAACCGCTTCATCCAGGGTCTGAAGGCCGCGAACGTCGAGGTCGACCGCAAGATCCTCGCCGAGCTGGCC
>NZ_LIRL01001219.1 GCF_001419795.1 Streptomyces niveiscabiei | reverse complement strand
GTGGGGGAGCGGCTTGCCGCGAGGCGGGATTGGGCCGGAGGAGGCGTCCGGGGCGCCGGCCGAGGGTTTCGCGAACGTGCGTCAGGGGGACGGCGGCGCTGAGGGAGGGACGGCGCGCTGCTCTGGGATGCCGGACGAGGCTCAGGCGACTGCCGACGGGCTGCGCGGGTCCGAAGCCGGGTCCGGTGTGTCCGAAGCAGGGTCCCGCGCGTCCGAAACAGGGGTCGGTATGTCCGAGGCCGAGGCCGGTGCGTACGGTCCTGAAGCTGGCGGTTCTTCGTCTGGAACCGGTCCGGCCGTCGAGCCCCGGCCTCCCGTAGGTCCGCCTGCGCTGGACCAGGATGTTCCCGGCGATGCTTCCGAGCCCGGTTCCCGGTCTCCCGTCGATCCGCCCGCGCCCGGCCCTTCCCGTACCGGCCTCCCGCCCGCGCCCGGGGGAGAGAAATGACCGTGCCGTCCATTGGGGGCTCCCGGTCCCCGATCCGTGTGCTGCTGGCCGATGATCACACCCTGGTGCGCCGGGGCGTGCGGCTGATCCTCGACAGCGAGGCGGATCTGACCGTCGTCGCCGAGGCGGGCGACGGCGCCGAGGCGGTCGAGCGCGCCCGGAGCGAGGACGTCGATCTCGCCGTGCTGGATGTGGCGATGCCGCGCATGACGGGGCTACAGGCGGCGCGTGAGCTGTCGCGGCGCCTGCCCGACCTGCGGATCCTCATCCTGACGATGTACGACAACGAGCAGTACTTCTTCGAGGCGCTGAAGGCCGGCGCGGGCGGGTACGTGCTGAAGTCGGCTGCCGACCGGGACCTCGTCGAGGCGTGCCGCGCGGCGATGCGGGACGAGCCGTTCATCTACCCGGGGGCGGAACGGGCACTGGTGCGGTCGTACCTGGACCGGCTGCACCGGGGGGACGGCCTCCCGGAGCGGCCGATCACGGAGCGAGAGGAGGAGATCCTCAAGCTCGTCGCCGAGGGGCACACCTCGAAGGAGATCGGGAACCTCCTGTTCATCAGCGCCAAGACGGTCGAACGTCACCGGGCCAACCTGCTCCAGAAGCTCGGGATGCGGGATCGCCTGGAGCTGACGCGGTACGCGATCCGGGCTGGGCTGATCGATCCCTGAGGCCCGCCCGGGACGCGGGGTGTCCGTTCAACCTCTGGGGCTCACTCGGCGCTTGAGGCCCGCCCGGTCCCAGGAGCTCGCCCAACCCCTGAGATTCACCCGGCACTTGAGGCTCGGCCGAGCCCTGTGCCCCGTCAGGGCTCACCCCGCCAGGTCGAACTCCGGGATCAGCCCGCCGACCAACTCGATGCTGCGCATCACGCTCTCGTGCGACAGCCCGCCGACCTGCTGGAAGCACATCAGCCGGTCGATCCCGAGGTCGGCGTACGCCCGGATCTTCTTGCGGACGGTCTCGGGGGAGCCGACGATCAGGGAGCCCTGTTCGCTGAGCGCCTCGAACAGCTCCTCCTCGGGCACGGTCTCGCCCTGGAGGATGCGGCCGATCGCGAGCTGCGCGGCGTTCGGCCCGGCCGCGGCGCCCGCCTCCGCGCGCAGGAACGCGCCCGCGCGCCCGCCGCCGTCGGGGGCGGCCATCAGCTCCTTCTCGCGGTTCATGTTCTCCAGGAACGCGTCGGCCGCCTCGAAGAAGGTCAGCGCGCGGGCGGTGTACCAGGCCGCCGCCGCTGCCGCGCCGTCCCGCATCGCCTGCTCGTCGGTCTCCGCGCAGTGCACGAACGTGAAGAACGCGATCTGGTCGTTGACGAACGCGCCCGCGGGCGTACGGCACTCGGCCGCCGCCGCGCGGTACAGCTCGACCAGCCGGCCGACCCGCTCCAACGGCTCCCACAGCGTCGTACCGAGCACCCCGACACCCCGGCGCCCGGCCTCCTCGAACGACCCGGGGGTGGACGCCGCCTGCCACAGGGGCGGGTGCGGGTCCTGGAG
>NZ_LIRL01001218.1 GCF_001419795.1 Streptomyces niveiscabiei | reverse complement strand
GGCCCCCTCCGCGCCGTCCGCCCCGACGAGGCCAGCATCGAGTTCGGCATCGAACTCACGGCCAAGGCGGGCAAAGTGGTCGGCCTCCTCGCGGACGGCGCGGAGGGGGCCCGCGAGGGAGTGGGCGACGCCGGTGATGAGGGAGTGGAGGCTCTCGACGCCGGCTTCGACGCGTTCGGTGAAGCCGGTGTCGCTGTAGGAGAGCCGGCCCGGTGGGGCGGCGGGGGCGCGCAGTTCCCCCGTACCGGAGATGCGCGCCCATACGGGCGTGCCGTCCGGCAGTGCCACGCGTGCGACGCGCGTCACGTCCTGTCCCGTCCGCTCGGTCTCCTGGCTCATGGCCGCTCCCCCCGCTGCCGTGTTCCCCCTGCTGCCGCCCGTCCGACGCCACGACCGGCGGCCTATCCTTGCCCTGTGCCCCCACAGCCCCTCGCGGGCCGCACGTGGGAAACAAGCTCATTCCCCCGGTGGCACTTCCCAACCCCGACGACCCACCCACGGAGCACGATCCATGTACTTCACCGACCGCGGCATCGAGGAACTGGAGAAGCGGCGCGGCGAGGAGGAAGTCACCTTCGAGTGGCTGGCCGAACAGCTCCGCACCTTCGTCGACCTCAACCCGGACTTCGAGGTACCGGTGGAACGTCTCGCGACCTGGCTGGCCCGTCTGGACGACGAGGACGACGAGTAGCCGGACCCGCCCGGTTCCCCACATAACGACCGGCATCCCCCACCGGTTCCCGCCGACCCCAGTCACCTCGGGCGGCGGCAGGGCGGGAGCCGTACGTCAGGCCCGCGGTCGCCCCACGTCGTACACCAGCCCCAGCGCCCCGTGCCCGAGGAGCAACGCCCCGGCGGCGGCCCAGCCCGCGCTGCGGCGCCGTACGCCCCAGAGGGCGAGCGGCAGGCCGAGGCCGACCTGGGCGACGGCGAGCGCACGCGCGCGGGGGCTGCCGGTCCAGGGCAGCCAGGGCCCGAGAGGGCCGCGCTCGACGGCGTCGATCTCCGCGCGCACGGTCTCCCGCCACCCGCCGCCCTCGACGCGCTGGACGTCGGCCCGGTCGAGGGCGGCGCCGCGCAACCGGCCCGCGCTCTCGCCGGGGACGATCCCGGCGGGCAGCGCCACGCCCGCGCGCGTGAGGACGGCGAGCAGTCCGCGCAGGCGCCCGCGCGCGTCGACGGTGAGGTCGGCGCGGGTCAGCTCTTCGAGGGACTGCATGTCGAAGACGGGGTCGAGCCCGAGCCGGGAGGCGAACGTCCGCATGGCCTCGTCCTCCCCCGCGGGCGTGCCGTCCGCGAGCCAGTCGTAGCCGACGGGCCGCCGGAACCCGGAGGCGAGCGCGCAGCCGGAGCGGTCGGCGTCCCACCACAGGGCGAGGACGGGCCAGGGCGCGCCGACGGCGAGGGCGGTGGCCCAGCCGGTGAGGACCCGGTCGACGGGTTCGCCGCCGTCCTGCCAGGGCGTGCCCTCGGGCACGAGCACGCTCCACTCGGTTCCGGCCCGGATCAGCAGCATGCGTTCGCGCAGCAGGTGCGCGACGGGGGCGACGGCGTCGGGTTCGGCCCGGCAGAGCAGCAGCGCGCTGGGCTGTTCGGTCGGCGACATGCTCACACCGTAGGACAATTCGTCACCTTTGGGTGAGGGGAGTCACCGGAAAGAGTGTCTCGATATGTCTTGACTCCACGGGAGCGCGATATATCGTGAGGAGGAGAGACGCGATATGGCGTGTTGTCGAGGAGGAGGGTCAGCGTCATGCCCGAGTGGTCCGTGTCCGAACCGAAGAAGTTCTCCTTCGACGAACCGGTGCGGGAGTTGAGCGTCCGCCTGGTCTCCGGAGCGGTGAACGTCGTGGGCACCGACGAAGGTTCCCCCCGCCTGGAGGTCTCCGCCATCGAGGGCCCGCCCCTGATCGTGACGCATCGGGACGGCGTCCTGACGGTGACGTACGAGGACCTGCCCTGGAAGGGCTTCCTCAAGTGGCTCGACCGCAAGGGCTGGCGGCGGCACGCGGTGGTGACGCTGGCGGTGCCGACGGACACGCGGGTCGCGGTGGGGGTGGTGGACGCGTCGGCGGTGGTCTCCGGCCTCGAAGGCCGCGCGATCGTCCAGGGCGTCAGCGGGGACATCACGCTGGTGGGCCTGTCGGGCCCGGTCCGCGCGGAGACGGTCTCCGGCGGCGTGGAGGCCCAGGCGCTCACCGGCGACCTCCACTTCACCTCGGTCTCCGGCGATCTGACGGTCGTCGAGGCGGGCTCCCGCGTGAAGGCCGAGTCGGTGAACGGCTCGATGATCGTCGACCTGGACCCGACGGCGGGCCCCACGGACGTCTCCCTGACGAACGTCTCGGGCGAGATCGCCATCCGCCTCCCCCACCCGGCCGACGCGACGGTGGAGGCCAACACCACCAGCGGCAAGGTCTCCAACGCCTTCGAGGACCTCCGGGTGAGCGGCCAGTGGGGCGCCAAACGCATCACCGGCCGCCTGGGCAACGGCAACGGCCGCCTCAAGGCCACGACGGTCTCCGGCTCGATCGCCCTCCTGCGCAGGCCGCCCACGGAGGACGGCGCATGGGAGACGGACCCGGAGGACACCCCGGCGGCATGGGAGCCCCCGGCCACTCCGGCCACTCCG
>NZ_LIRL01001217.1 GCF_001419795.1 Streptomyces niveiscabiei | reverse complement strand
AGCCTTGACGCCGGGCGGGCCTTCACGCCGGGCGGGCCTTCACGCTGGGCGGGCCTTCACGCTGGGCGGGCCTTCAAGCTGAACGGGCCCTGTTCCCCCATGTCCCCGAACTCCCCCGGAAATGTCCGCGGTCCGTAACGGAGGGATCCCGCGGGCGCCGGACTCCGTCCTGCCAGGTGGTTGCGGGGCGACACCGGCGAGGAGAGCGGGGCGGACATGGCGCGGCACAACGGCGGGCGGGGCTGGTACGGCAAGATGATCGGGGCCGCGCTCGGCGTGACGCTGCTCGCGGCGGGCACGGCGGCCTGGACCGCGCAGGCGGGCCCGGCGACGAACGGGGCGTCGGGCAAGGCGAGTTCGGCGCCGAAGGCGAGCGCGCCGGCGTCACCGGGCAGTCAGGCCAAGGCAGTCGACGTCAGCATCGTGCACGCGTCGGACGCGGGCCCGCACGGCGTGAACATCACCATCGACGACGGCCCCGACCCGGTGTGGACGCCTCAAATGCTCGACATATTGCGCGAGTTCGGCGTGAAGGCGACGTTCTGCATGGTGGGGACGCAGGCGCAGGCGCACCCCGACATGGTGAAGAAGGTCGTCGCCGCCGGGCACCGGCTGTGCGACCACACCGTCTCGCACGACACCGGCATGGACAAGAAGTCCGAGGCGTACCAGTCGCGGCAGATCCTCGACGCCGAGCGCATGATCACCGAGGCGTCCGGGGGCGTACGGCCGATGTACTACCGGGCGCCGGGCGGCGCGTTCACCCCGTACAGCCGCAAGCTCGCCGCCTCGCACGGCATGCGTCCGCTGGGCTGGAACGTCGACACGAAGGACTTCGAGCGGCCCGGCACGGACGCCATCGTGGCCACGGTGCAAAGGGAGTTGCCGAACGGTCCGACCCTGCTCTTCCACGACGCGGGCGGGGACCGGTCGCAGACGGTGGCGGCGCTGCGGCGGGTGCTGCCGCAGCTCAAGCAGGAGGGGTACGTGTTCGGGTTCCCGGTGCGGTGAGAGGAGGGGGTCCGGGGTACGTCCGGGGTACCCCGGACCCCAGAGGTACCCCCCCACGTACCTCCGGGTCAGCACCCGCCGGGCCTCCGGTCGCTCCCGCACGTCGCCAGGCTGCACCACCTGCGTCGCCCGCTCGCGTCGAGGAAGAGCCAGCCGCACGCCTCTCCCGGGCAGGCCCGGACCGTGAAGTGGCGCGGATCGGCGAGGAGTTCGGCCGCGCTGTGCGCGACCGCGTGGAGCGGGAGGCGCAGGCCGGCCGAGGGGGCGGGCTGCCAGCGGGCCAGGCCGAGTTCGTCGCGGGTGAGACGTGAGCGGGCTGCGGCGGCCTCCGCCGTACGGGCCACCGCCGCGAAGGCGGACCCGTCATGACGGTCCGTCAGGCAGGTATAGAGGTCCGCGCGGAATCGGTGCGCCTCCGCCAGTACGGCCGCCGCCTCCGCCGGTTCGCGCAGGGCCTGTTCACGCAGGCGGGTGACCGACCGGCCGCCGATCAGGTCGAGATGGCCCGCCCAGACGGCGAAGGACGCGTAGGTACGCAGCCACTCGGCACCCGGAAGGCGGGGCCCGGTCCAGCCGGCGTACGTGTTGCAGAACTCCAGCGCGGGGTGGCCGCCGGTGTTCCAGGGGAGCCACTGGTCGTCGACGCGTACGGCGTACACCGGGCCCGGGGGCCGGTCGAGCCGGTGGTCGCCGTGCAGGATGCGGTCGTGGAGGGTCTGGAGTTCCGGGCCCGGTTGCACGCCGTACCCGGTGGCCAGCGCGGTGCGCGTGGCGCGGTAGAGGCCGAGGGCGTCGCTCTGGCGGCCCACCCGGTAGAGGGCGGTCATCTGGGTGGCTATCAGGCGTTCCCGGTCCGGATGGTCCCCGGCGAGGGGGGACAGGTCGGCCACGACCTCGTCGTACCGGCCCCTCTCCAGCAGTATGCGCGCCCTCGACTCCACGGCGGTGAGGCGCAGTTCGGTGAAGGGCGGGGCGAGGCGGCTGCGGAGGTGGTCGTCGGCGGTGCCGGCCAGGAGGGGGCCGCGCCACAGGGCGAGGGCCCGGCCGTAGAGGCGGGCCCGTTCCTCGGGGTCCCCGGTGTCGGACGCCTGCCGGGTGAGGGCGGTGAACCGCTGGGTGTCGAGGGTGTGCGGGCCCTGTTCGAGGGTGTAGCCGTCGTGCCGGGTCTCGATCCTCACTCCGTACGGCGTGAGAGCTACCCGCAGTCGTCCCACGTAGGTATGGACGGTGGCGCGTGCGGAGGCGGGAGCCTCGGTGCCCCACAGGAGGTCGACGAGGCGGTCGGTCGTCACGGGGTGGTCCGCGTGCAGCAGGAGGATCGCGAGGAGGGCGCGTTCCTGGCGGCGGTTGCCGACCCGCACGGGCCGTCCCTCGTGGTGGGCGGTGAACGGGCCGAGCAGGTGGAACTCCATGGTGTCCGGAGCCTAGTCGGTGAGGGTGTGGTCAGGAGGCCCCGGGAGGGTGGGGGGGGTACGACAGACCGTCCGACCCGAGGAGAGTCATGCGACGAACCGCACTCGCGCCGTTGGTACTTGCCGCCGCCCTGCTGGGGGCGCCGGCCGCGCACGCGGACACCGGTTGGGAGCCGGCGCCGTCCGCGCCGTGGGACGTCGCCGCAGGGGTGCGGGGCGGCTTCCCCGTGCACGGCG
>NZ_LIRL01001216.1 GCF_001419795.1 Streptomyces niveiscabiei | reverse complement strand
CCCGCGAACTCCTCCTCCAGGGCCGCCAGAAGGGCGTCGGCGGGCAGGTCGAGGAGCTGCTCCAGATGGTGTTCGGCGCCGTCGCGGGACATGGACGCGGTCGGCGTCAGGCAGTCGGGGATCGCCGGATGCCCGGGCGCGAACAGCGGACGCAGGGTCTCGCGCACGTGCGCGGGCACCCGGCGCCGTACGGCGTCGCGCGCCGCCGGCGGCACGGCGTGGCGGCGGTCGCCGTACAGGTCCGCCGTCAGGGAAAGCAGGCTCGCCCCCGGATGCGGAACGAATTGCATCCGGATCTCGGACATGTCACCGAGACAGAGCTGTGAATACGTGGCCATCGAACCCCCCGTTCGTCTGCACGTGATCAGACGCCCGAAGGACTCCGCCGGTTGCGCCCACAAGACTTTTTGAAGATCTTCGAAAGGCTTGTCCGCGCCGAAAGGCATTTGCGAGAGTCGAGCCATGCCCGACGCGGAGATAGCAGAATTCGTGAGACAGCGGGGGTACGGGGAATTCGTCTCGGACACCGTGGTGACCTATCCAGGACGCAATCCGAACATGGCGGGACGCACGACCAGCGGGACCGACGTGTTCGCCAAGCGCGTCACCGGCCCGCACGCGGCGCACGGCGCCCGCCTTGAGGACCTCGCACAGGCCCTGACCTGGCACCACCTGCGCTGGCCGGCCGTCCTCGCGGCCGACCCGGACCGCCGCGTCCACCTGACCCGCTGGGTCCGCGACGCCCGCACGGCGGCCGACGCGGTGACCGCGGGCGAATTCACCCCCGCGCTCGCCCACGCCCTCGGCGCCGCGCTCGGCGAACTCCACGCGGCCCGTTTCACCCCGCACCACCTCGACCGCCGCCCGCTCCCGATGCCCTCGGTCCGCGTCTTCTCCGCCCTCTCGGCGGCCCAGTACCTGGAAAGCAGCGGCGGCCTCATCGAACTCTGGCGCATTCTCCAGGGCGACGACCACCTGAAAGAAGCGGTCACGAATCTCAGGAAAGACGAGGAAACAGCACCGCAGGTTCCCATCCACGCAGATCTCCGCCTCGATCAGATACTCGTCGCCGACGGGGAACTGGTCGTCACGGACTGGGAGGAATTCCGGTACGGCGACGCCGCGCGCGACCTCGGCACCACGGCCGGCGAGTTCCTGCACCGCAGCGTCGTCGGCATCGCCGCCGAGGAGATCGACACGGTCGGCGCGGACGACGAGATCGTCGCGAGGGGCGTGCGCAACCTCCAGGAGGCGCTCCCCACGCTGGAGGCGTTCACCCGCGGCTACCGCGCGGTGCGCCCCGGCCGCGACCGCGACCTCGCCCGCCGCGCGGTCGCCTTCGCCGGCTGGCACCTCCTCGACCGCGTGATGGCCGCTGCGGCGTACGGCGCCGAACTCACGCCCGTGCACCGCGCGGCGGTCGGCGTCGGCCGTACGGCGCTGGCGCGCCCCGCCGCGTACGTCGGCGTCCTGGGCCTGGAGGCGCTGTGACCGGCACCCTCGCGACCGTCACCGGCGCGACCGACGTCGACGTACCGAACCTCACCGCGCGCGTCGCCGGCACCGAGATCGGCGCGCGCACCCTGAACGAACTGCGCGCCCGGCTCGCCGAGGAGCTGTACCGGACGTTCCACCAAGGGGCGCGCCCGGCCGCCGTGCACCCCCGCGACCTCGTGGACCCGGCGCTGGAAGCGGAGCTGAAGGCCGCCGTCCCGCACCCGGCCGTCCGCGTCCCCACCCGCCTGCTGGCGGAGGACGGCGAGGAGGCGACCGTCGTCCTGGCCGGGCTCCGGGTACGGGTCCCGCGCGCGCGGGTGGGCACGCGGGACGGCGGCGTAACCGTCGAACTGCCGCCGTACCGGCCGTCGTTGTCCCCCGGCTTCCTGTCCGTGGTCGGGTCGCGGCTGCCCCGCGCGCAGGGCGGTCCCGTCCTGCGGCTCTACCTGCACGTGCCGGACGCGGGGGCCGCCCCGGCGGTGTGGGGCGCGGTGCTGCGCCGGCTGGAGGGGGAGGGGCTGCCGTACCGGGCGAAGATCCTCTCCCACCCCGACCGGTACCCCCGCAGGGACGCCATGGTCGTCTACGTCACCGACGACGCGGCGCGCGCCGTCGACACCGTCGCCGGTATCCCGCTCGACCTGGCCGACCCGGTCTCGCCGTTCACACGCGCCCTCGCCCCCGGCCTCTCCCTCGCCTGGGACCCCGCCCCGCGCGCGGGCGCCGCCCGGCAGCCGAGCTTCGGCCAGCACCGCGCACGCGCCTGCGCCGACGGCCTCGTCGACCACGCGCGGTACGGCATCCCCGTCGCCGAAGCCCTCGCGCGGGCCCTGCGAGCCGCCGGCGCGGACCCCGCGCTGCCCCACCGCAACCTCGACAGCCCCTGCCCCGCCCTGTGACTTCCCGCCCGCCG
>NZ_LIRL01001215.1 GCF_001419795.1 Streptomyces niveiscabiei | reverse complement strand
GCGTGAAGGGTCGCCGAAGGGGGTGGGGGCGCCGGGGCCACCGGGACTGCTCTGGCCTCCGGGGCCGCCCTGGCCACCCGGTCCACCGGGCGCGCCGAATCCGCCGGGGGCGCCCGCCGGGTTGCCGTCGCGGCCGGGGAACTGTCCGCCGGGGCCCGGGCTCGTGGTGTCCCGGCCGCTGAACAGTCCTGCGGGGGCGCCGGAGCCGCCACGGCCGGTTCCTTCGCGTCCGCCGAAGGGTCCGCCGGGGCCGTTGGGGTCCGAGGCTTCGCGTCCGCCGAAAGCGCCGGGCTCGGAGCCCTCGCGTCCGCCGAAGCCACCGGCTCCGCCAGGTCCGCCGGTCCCCGGCGACCCCTCCCGGCCCCCGAAGGCACCGGGACCGGTCGACCCTGGGGCCCCCGTCGCCGTACCGGCGTCGCGGCCGAAGCCGCCGCCCGAAGTCGGCGGGGGGCCTCCCGGCCGTCCGCCGAAGGGCGGTGCGCCGGCGGAACCCGAGGGCTCGCTGCCGAAGGGAATCGGTTCGGCGGGACGGTTCACGCGGGACGGGCTGGAGCCCTGATAGTCGAAGGAGTCGCCGCTGCCGAAGGAGGGCGAGGGGTAGCGCGCGCCGGCGGGACCACCGGCGCCGCCGGGGCCCTCGGGTGCGCCGGAACCGCCGGGCCCACCGGAACCGCCAGGCCCACCGGGGCCGCCGAAGTTGCCGGGGCCGCCGGTCGTGGGCGGACCGCTGTAGCCACCGCCGGGCGCACCGGAGCCTTCGGCCCCGCCGAAGTCACGAGCCCCACCGGGACCGCCGGAGCCGCCGAAGTCACCCGCGCCGGGTCCGCCCCGTCGGCTGGAGTCCCCGAAGCCGCCGGGCCCTCCGGAACCGCCGAAGCCGCTGCCGCCACCGGGTCCTCCGGAGCCGCCGGGCGCGCCGGGACCACCGGGCGCACCGGAGCCACCGAAGCCGCTGGACCCGCCGGGCCCACCGGAGCCGCCAAAAGCACCCGAGCCGCCAGGGCCACCGGAACCGGGACCACCGGCACCAGGGCCACCGGCACCAGGGCCGCCGAAGTCACCCGTGCCAGGCCCGCCCCGTCGGCTGGAGTCCCCGAAGCCGCCGGGCCCCCCGGAACCGCCGAAGCCGCTGGAGCCGCCAGGTCCACCGGGAGCCCCAGGCCCACCGGGCCCACCGGGGCCGCCAGGGCCTCCAGGTCCACCGGGTCCACCGGGCCCGCCGAAGCCCCCCGCTCCTCCCGCCCCTCCGAACCCGCCGCCCGGCGAGTTCGACGGGCGAGGCGCGGCCGGGGTGTACGACGTAGCCGTGTTCGTCAGGAAGTTCCACCGGCACTCTTCGCAGAACGGAGCGCCCCCTTCGCGGGGCGTCCGGCACTGCGGGCACAGCTCGGCCTCCTGGCCGGGTACGGGGGAGAGGTGGCGTCCGCCACCGGGGCCTCCGCCCGCGCCGGGACCGCCGGGACCGCCGGGCTGGCCCGGCGGTCCCGGCGGTCCGTAGCCGCCCGGCGGCGGAGGCGGCGGGGGTGGGGGCGGAGGTACGGCACCGGCCATGCGGTGACCGCAGACCTCGCACCAGTCGTCGGAACCCGACTGGTGTCCGTTCGGGCAGGTCGGCATGTCGGCGCGTCCCCCTTTCCTTACCTGTGTCGCTCGGTGTCGGTCCGTGTCACTTCTTTACACGGACAGTCTTTGTGGACCGGGTTTCGAGAGTCATCTCGTCGGCCTCGGCGACCTTCGCCTTCAACCGCACAGTACCTGTCGTGGCATCGACCACGTCCACCACCTTCGCAAGCAGTTTCGCAGTATCCGCGTTCCCCGAGACACTCGCGAGCTGGACGGCCCGGCCGAGTTTGGCCGTCGCCCCGTCCATATCGCCCGCTTTGCGCAAGTCCAGCCCCTGTTGGATGACTTGGGCGAGTTCGGCCTGTCCGGTGTAGTGCGCGACCTGCGGATTGATGGACGTGGAGGCGGTCATGTCGTCGGTCCACACGGCCCTCACCAGCCCTTGCGCGCCGAGGCTTTGCATCGATCCGTCCGCCTGCGGTACGAGGAGCGAGACGCGGGCGGCGAGCATCTCCTGACCGAGTCCGGCACCCGGCACCTCCACGCAGACGTGGTAGTCGCGGGACTCGTCTCCCCAGGATCCGGTGGGGTAATCCCCGGACCGGGGACCGGACTCGGTACGCCGCGAGGTCAACTCCTCCACGGTCGGCGCGACTTGCTTGACGAACTTGACCGTCGTGCCGACCGGCGTCCACAACCGCAGGGCCACGTCGGCGACTTCCTTGCCCATCGCCGTCTCCATCATGTGCGTGAAGTCGGCGGAGAGGCCCGCGGGGTCGGCGACGATGTCGGCGCTGCCGAGCAGGGCGGAGGCGATGCCTGTGACTTCTTTCACTTCCCAGTCGGTGCCGACACCGCGTGCGTCACACGTGAACCGGCCCGCGCAGTGGTCGAGGGTCGCCCTGAGCGCCTCGGGCTCCTCGTGCTCGTTGCGCCCGTCGGTCAGCACGATGCCGTGCCGGATCGCGACGTCCGCCGAGGACAGCAGCTGCTCCGCGAGCCGCAGCCAGGTCCCGATCGCCGTACCGCCCCCGGCGCTGAGCCTGCGCAGCGCCTGCTTGGCCTGCTCGCGGGTGGTCGCGTCGGCGACGGCGAGGCGCCCGGCGCCGGGGTACACCTCTTTCGCGACGTGCGTCCCGGCGATCACCGCGAAGTGCACGCCGTCGCGTACGGCGTCGATCGCCGCGGCCGTCGCCTCGCGGGCGCCGCGCATCTTCGTCGGCGGGTAGTCCATCGACCCCGAGCAGTCCACCATGATCGCCACGGCGGCGGAGGGGCCCTGCGCCGGTGAGTAGAGGTGCGGCGAGGCGACCGCGCCGCCGATCGTGCCGCCGCCGGTCGAGGTGACCGTGACGATCGCGTTCACCTCGCGACCGCCCTCGGGCAGGTACTCGTTCTGATAGACGTCCACCGCGAATTGCGGCACGTTGGATTTCGAAAAGTTGGCCATACTGCTCAAATCCCCCTGTGAACACAGCACATGACGGAGGTGGACCCGGCCCCCACCGGGTACCCGCCTCGGACCGATACCTCAGACCGATCCTGCCCCCGTCGCCGCCGCCGGGAACGGCACGACCGCCACTGTTACGTTGTCGTGGCCCCCACCGTCCAGCGCGTGACCGACCAGCACCCGCGCGCTGTGCAGCGGACGCGCCGCCGCGTCGAGCGGCAGCACCCGCGCCATCTCCTCCGCCGCCTCGGCGTAGTTCCACAGCCCGTCCGTGCACACGACGACCACGCCGGGCCGGTCGGGCTTGAACGACGCGGTGTGCGGCTCCAGTTCGTACGCGTCCGCGCCGAGCCACCCGGTGATCGCGTGGGCGCGCTCGTCGGCGTACGCCTCGGCCTCGTTCATCAGGCCCGCTGCGACCATCTGCGCGGCCCACGAGTCGTCCTCGGTGAGCCGGGCGGCCGGCGTCGAACGGTCGGCGGGCACCCAGTACGCCCGGCTGTCGCCGACCCAGCCGACGACCAGCAGGCCGGGCGTCACGACCGTACCGACGATCGTGCAGGCCGGGGCGTTCTGGTGCGGGGAGTGCTCGCGGGCGCCGCCGTCCTCGTCGGCCAGCGCGTTGACCGCGCGCGCGGCGGCCACGATCGCGTCGTGCAGGGCCTGTTGGGGGTGCGTGCCCTGCGGGAGCGCCGCGAGGACCGTGTCGTGCGCGGCCCGGGCGGCGGCCTCCGAGGCGTCGTCCGGGCGGGTCGCCGAGGAGACGCCGTCGCAGACGATCGCGACGCTCGCCGCGGCGCCGTCCGGCAGGACGGCCGTACCGACCGCGAACGCGTCCTCGTTGCGGTGGTGGCGCAGCCCCCGGTCGCTGACGGCGGCCAGCGGGCCGGACTCCCGTTCCATGTGGTCGCGTTCACGGGGCTGGGCGTGGCCGCAGTTCTCGCAGTAGCCGTCGCCGTCGACGCGGCCCGCGCGGCAGGCGACGCACACCAGCGCGGCCTCGGCGGCGGCGCGCGGGTCGGGGGCCTGGAGGGGGTACTCCTCGGGCTCCGGCGCCTGCGGGCGGTCCGGTGACTGCGAGAGGTCCGGTGTCTGCGGTCGGTCCGGTGTCTGTGGCCGGTCGAAGCGCACGCCCGAGCCGTTCAGGGGCAGCGTCGGATGGTCGTCCGGGCGCGGCGGCACGGCCGACAGGTCGTATCCGCACGCGCCGCAGTAGCGGTCCCCCGACTCCAGGGGCTCCGCGCAGCTCGGGCACGTCGGCAGGGCTGCCGTGGGGGGCGTGTGCGGCGGGGGCATCTGCGACATCAACTACACCCATGTCCGGGGGCGGTAACGGTTGGCTCGTTCCACCAGGTCGATCCTCTCCTCACCGGCGGTGGCCAGCCGGGCCAGCGCGCGGTACGAGCGCTCCAGGCCGAAGCGCAGGCCCCGCTCGTCGAGGTCGCTGCCGAGCAGCGTCCGCGCGGGCGCCGGGTCGCTGCCCCGGCCCCCGGAGAGTACCCAGTCGAGGGCGCTGCCGAGGACTTCCGCCGACAGCCGCTCCCGCCGTTTCGGGTCAAGGCCGTACGCGTCCAGCGCCTCGACCTGCGCCGCCGCGGCGGTGAGGTCCTGGAGGAAGGGTACGTCGCCGCTGCCCGCCGTCCGCTGCCGCAGCCGCGCGCGGACCGCCGCGACCCGCGCC
>NZ_LIRL01001214.1 GCF_001419795.1 Streptomyces niveiscabiei | reverse complement strand
CCACCCGCTCCAGCACCTCCCCCGCGTCGACGCCCGCCCGCGCCAGCACCTCCACCGCCCTGGACCGGGGATCCGCCAGCACCGCCGCCAGCAGGTCGACCCCTTCGGCCAGCGTCACGCCCCGCTGCCGGGCCCGTGCCCGAGCCGCCTCCAGCGCGACGGCGGCGACGGGCGAGAACCCCTCGGCGACGGCGACGACCGGCAGCTGACCGGAGTCCTCGACGCCGCCCTGCCACCGCAGCCCGTACCCGATGCTGCGCTGGACGAGATACCCGAGGACCCGCGCGACCCGCGCCTCCTCGCCGAACGCGCCCCGCACCCCGGGGTCGGACTCCAGCAGCGAGTGCAGCAGATGCGCGCTGTCGATCTGCCGGTCGGCGCCCCGTACGGCCCTGCGGCGCGCACCGGCGACCGCCGCCACGAGCTCCGCGCCGAACCCGGCGACGTCGTCCACGGTGGGCGGTACGGGTTCATGGACCGTTTGCCGGGGAATACGGGGTTGCACCCCCTCACCCCATCAGTCCCGGACGCCCCGGGTCATCCTCGGTGCGAAGCATTTCCGCCTCCCACGCAAAGGGGACGAGGCGGCCCGCAATCTCCTCCTTACGGATGACATCAGGCGAGCCCCCATCTATGGGGGCGCACATCGCACCCCCGCACGCCCTGTACGCAACCACGAGATGGGCGCTCACGTCACAGTAGTGAGAGAGGGGGTTCCGCTTGATGACCGTGAGCTGGCTGGTGGCGCTCCCGTCGATCGACGGCCTCCAGTACGTGTACCGCGTCTACGCCCCCGAGGACGCCCTCCCCGCCGACCTGTTCTGGGCGGCCTGGCACTGCCACGACGAGGGCCCGCACCCGCGCGCGTGGGACGTCTTCGACGCGGCGGTGATACAGCGCCTGCGGTGAACGGCGGCCCGCTTCCCGCGAGTTCGCGTGTCTTGCAAGTTACGGGCCCCGGAGCTACGTTCCGCGCACCCTGGCCGATTCGAAGAGGTGGTCGCATGGCCGAAGTGAGCGCCGAGGCACGCATCGAGGCACCGGCGGAGAAGATCTGGACCCGGCTGACGGACTGGCCGGCGTACGGCGAGTGGAACGCGACGCACACCAACTTCCCCCAGGGCGGGCCGGCTTCGCTGGAGACCGGGGCGACGTTCCAGGAGAACATGAAGCTGATGGGGTTCCCGGCGGAGGTCGAGTGGACGATCGGCGAGCTGACCCCCGCGCGCACCTTCACGATCACCGGCAAGGGCCCGATGGCGGTCGCCCTCCTGACGCGCTACACCCTCACGCCGGACGGCCCCTCGGCGACGAACGTCCGCATCGACGGCGAGTTCACGGGCGCGGCGGTGTCCCTCATGGCGGGCAAGCTGAAGGACTCGGCGACGGCGGCCCTCAACGAGTCGCTGCGGAAGCTGTCGACGCTGGTGGCCTGAGAGCGCGCCGGACGCGGACAGGCGCCCCACGGAATCCGCAGGGCGCCTGCCCGGCCGTACGGCGATCACTCCCCGTCGGCCCCGTACTCGTCGGATCAGTCCTCGTCAGCTCAGTCCTCGTCGGCGAGGATCAGATACAGCTTCTTACGAGCATCGTTGACAACAGCCAGAGCCTTCTCACGCTGCTCCTTGTTCCCGGTCCGCCAGACCTGCCCGAACGCCTCGAAGAGTCCGGACCCGGCCTGCCTGATCTCGTGCAGTGACTCCCAGTCGACCCCGCGCGTGGCCTCCTCCCAGGGCGTCTCGGCGACGTCCTCGGCAGCCGCGCGCCCGGCCTCGGTGAGGGAGAACAGCTTCTTGCCGCCCTCGCTCTCACTGCTGATGAGCCCTTCGTCCTCCAGCAGCTGAAGCGTCGGATAGACGGACCCCGGGCTCGGCTTCCAGGCCCCGCCACTGCGCTCGGCGATCTCCTGGATCATCTCGTAGCCGTGCATCCCCCGTTCCTTGAGCAGGGCAAGAATCGACGCCCGCACATCCCCTCGCCGAGCCCTCCCC
>NZ_LIRL01001213.1 GCF_001419795.1 Streptomyces niveiscabiei | reverse complement strand
GCAGGGTGCGCTGGATCTCGTGGAGGGCGGCCTCGAAGTCGCCGCAGCCGTCGGCGGGGTAGTCGTGTCCGTCGTGGTGGAGGACGGCGCGGAAGTCCTGGTCGGCGAGTGCGGACCCGGCGAGGTCGCCGAGCTGGAGGGTGCAGTGCAGCGTCCCCGCGCGCGTGCCGTCGCCCTCGACGATCAGCGGAAGCGGCTCGGACCACTCCAGGAGGCAGTCGCACAGGCCCCCTTCGCGGAAGGTGAACCCTTCGGCGGGCGGCTCGCCGGACAGCGCGCCCAGGTCGTCCATATTGTCGCCCTCGAAGAGGACGCCCCTGATCGTCGTCCGGATCTCGCTCCCGTCCGACACGAACACCACCGTCTCGCGCCCGTGGCGGTCCGTGTAGTGCCCCGGCCAGTACCGCACGTCAGCCAGCGTTCTGGCTGGCCAGTGAGACCGACAGCTCCCGGGCGACCTGCTGGAGCACCGGGACGATGCGCTCGGTCGCCTGTTCCGTGACGCGCCCGGCGGGCCCGGAGATCGAGATCGCCGCCGCGGTGGGGGAGTCGGGCACGGAGACGGCGAGGCAACGGACGCCGATCTCCTGCTCGTTGTCGTCGACGGCGTACCCGAGGGCGCGTACGGCCCGCAGGGCGGCCAGGAAGGCGTCGGGGGTGGTGATGGTCTTCTCGGTGGCCGCGGGCATCCCTGTGCGCCCCAGGAGGGCGCGTACGTCCCCGTCGGGGAACCCGGCGAGGAGCGCCTTGCCGACGCCGGTGGAGTGCGGCAGGACGCGCCGGCCGACCTCCGTGAACATCCGCATCGAGTGCTTGGACGGCACCTGCGCGACGTACACGATCTCGTCGCCGTCCAGGAGCGCCATGTTCGCGGTCTCGCCGGTCTCCTCGACGAGCCGCGCGAGATGGGGCCGCGCCCAGGTGCCCAGCAGGCGCGACGCCGACTCGCCGAGGCGGATCAGGCGGGGGCCGAGCGCGTAGCGGCGGTTCGGCTGCTGGCGGACGTACCCGCAGGCCACCAGCGTGCGCATCAGGCGGTGGATCGTCGGCAGCGGCAGCCCGCTGCTCGCCGACAGCTCGCTCAGCCCGACCTCGCCGCCCGCGTCCGCCATCCGCTCCAGGAGGTCGAACGCGCGCTCGAGGGACTGGACCCCTCCGCCTGCGGACTTGGCGGACTCGGAGGTGCTGGCGCTGGACGGCGGCACGGCGCGTTCCTTTCGGCAGTCAGGAGGCAGCAGCCTACCCGTCGGCGTGTTGACTCCTCGGTGGTGCGTCGTTACGTTCTGGCAGGTGAAAGAGTAATTCCGTGATCCGGAAACCGCTAGGCCGGAGGGTGGACCCTTGACGCTCAGAAGGGGCTGAGTGAAGACTCCTTCAACAGAAAGTTGAACTTCGTTACGGGGATGTAAACCCAGGTCAGAGAGGGGTTCCGGGTGTCCGAGGCCGAACTGGTCCTGCGCTCCACGCGCGTGGTCACGCCCGAGGGCGAGCGAGCCGCCACGATCGCGGTCTCGGGCGGCGTGATCACCGCCGTCCTGCCCTACGACGCCGCGCCGCCGCCCGGCGCGCGCGTGGAGGACGTCGGCGACCACGTCGTCCTGCCCGGCCTCGTCGACACGCACGTGCACGTCAACGACCCCGGCCGCACCCACTGGGAGGGCTTCTGGACCGCCACGCGCGCGGCGGCGGCCGGCGGCATCACCACCCTCGTCGACATGCCCCTCAACTCCCTCCCGCCGACGACCACCGTCGACCACCTCGACGTGAAGCGGAAGACCGCCGCCGACAAGGCGCACATGGACGTCGGCTTCTGGGGCGGCGCCCTGCCCGGCAACACGGCCGACCTGCGCCTCCTGCACGACGCCGGGGTCTTCGGCTTCAAGGCGTTCCTGTCGCCCTCCGGGGTCGACGAGTTCCCGCACCTCGACCGCGAGCACCTCGCGCGCGCACTGGAGGAGATCGCTGCCTTCGACGGCCTGCTGATCGTCCACGCGGAGGACCCCCACCACCTCGAAACCGCCCCCCAGCAGGGCGGCCCCAAGTACGCCGACTTCCTCGCCTCCCGCCCGCGCCACGCCGAGGACACGGCGATCGCGCACCTCCTGGACGAGGCGAAACGCCTCCGCGCGCGCGTGCACGTGCTGCACCTGTCCTCCAGCGACGCCCTCCCGCTGATCGCCGCGGCCAAGGCGGACGGCGTCCGTGTCACCGTCGAGACCTGCCCGCACTACCTGACCCTCACCGCCGAGGAAGTCCCCGACGGCGCCAGCGAGTTCAAGTGCTGCCCGCCCATCCGCGAGGCCGCCAACCAGGACCTCCTGTGGCAGGCCCTCGCCGACGGGACGATCGACTGCGTGGTCACCGACCACTCGCCCTCCACGGCCGACCTGAAGACCGACGACTTCGCCACCGCGTGGGGCGGCATCTCCGGCCTCCAGCTCAGCCTCTCCGCCGTCTGGACGGCCGCCCGCGCGCGCGGGCACGCGCTGGAGGACGTCGTGCGCTGGATGTCGTCCCGCACGGCCGCCCTGGTGGGCCTCGACGGCCGCAAGGGCGCGATCGCCCCCGGCCACGACGCCGACTTCGCCGTCCTCGCCCCCGACGAGACGTTCACCGTCGACCCCGAGGCCCTCCAGCACCGCAACCGCGTCACCGCGTACGCGGGCCGGACCCTGTACGGCGTCGTGAAGTCCACCTGGCTGCGCGGCGAACGCATCCACGCCGACGGCGAGTTCACCGCCCCGAAGGGCCGCCTCCTGACCCGCGACCACTGACACCCGCACCGGCCACTCCCGAAAGGCACCCCCGTGACGGCGATCCCCCGTTTCACCGGCGACGCGCAGCCCTACCAGGGCGGCGACCCGTACGCGGACCACCGCTGCGCCGACCTCCCCTTCACGCACCTCGCCGACCTCGCCGACCGGCAGCTCGGCGCCGGGGTGATTGCCGCCAACGACGAGTTCTTCGCCCACCGGGAGAACCTCCTGCTGCCCGGGCGCGCGGTCTTCGACCCCGAGCACTTCGGGCACAAGGGCAAGGTCATGGACGGCTGGGAGACCCGCCGCAGGCGCGGCGCCTCGGCCGAGCACCCCTGGCCGACGGCCGACGACCACGACTGGGCGCTGATCCGCCTCGGCGCCCCCGGCGTCGTGCGCGGCATCGTCGTCGACACGGCCCACTTCCGCGGCAACTACCCGAAGGCGGTCTCCGTCGAGGCCACCTCGCTGCCGGGCGCGCCCTCCCCGGAGGAACTCCTCGGCGACGACGTCAAGTGGACGACCCTCGTCCCGCGCACCGAGGTCGGCGGCCACGCGGCGAACGGCTTCGCCGTCGATGTCGAACAGCGCTTCACGCACCTGCGCCTCAACCAGCACCCCGACGGCGGCATCGCGCGCCTGCGCGTGTACGGCGAGGTCGTCCCCGACCCCGAGTGGCTCGCCGTCCTCGGCGCCTACGACGTCGTCGCCCTGGAGAACGGCGGCGCCGCCGAGGACGCCTCCAACCTGTTCTACTCCCCGGCGTCCAACACCATCCGCCCCGGCCGCTCCCGCCAGATGGACGACGGCTGGGAGACGCGCCGCCGCCGCGACCAGGGCAACGACTGGATCCGCTACCGCCTCGCCGCGCAGTCCGAGATCCGCGCGGTCGAGATCGACACCGCGTACCTGAAGGGCAACAGCGCCGGCTGGGCCACTGTCTCGGTCCGGGACGGCGAGGACGCCGGGGACGACGCCTGGCGCGAGATCCTCCCGCGCACGCGCCTGCAACCCGACACGAACCACCGCTTCGTCCTCCCGGAACCGGCCGTCGGCACGCACGCGCGGGTGGACATCTTCCCGGACGGCGGGATCTCCCGGCTGCGGCTGCACGGCGCGCTCACCGCGAAGGGCGCGGCCGACCTGGCGGCACGCCACCGGGAGCTCGGCGGCTGATCCGCACCGGGTGAACCGGTGAGCTCCGCGCGCGGGCGGGGTCCGAGGCGACGACCACGGACCCCGCCCGCGCGCCGTGGACCTCGGCAGCCTCGCCGCCCGGCAGCCGAACTCCCGGCCGACACCTGACCGCAGGTTAACTTCCTGAAAACGCTTCGGACTTGCCGGGAAAATCTTGGAAGTTGTCGTTGACATGCCAGCATCTACGCGCGTCATCATGGACCCATGAGATTCCCCCCACGCATCACCCGAGTAGGCGCCGCTGCCGCCGTCCTGTCCGCCCTCCTGGTCGGCGGCACCGTCGCCACCGCGTCCCCGGCGGCTGCCGCGGTCGGCAGCATCTGCTACGGCGCCCTGCCGTCGCAGGCGCACACCACCCTGAACCTGATCGACCAGGGTGGTCCGTTCCCGTACTCGCAGGACGGCGTCGTCTTCCAGAACCGCGAAGGCGTCCTGCCGAGCCAGTCCACGGGCTACTACCACGAGTACACCGTGATCACCCCGGGCTCCTCGACGCGCGGCGCCCGCCGCATCGTCACCGGGCAGCAGTCGCAGGAGGACTACTACACCTCCGACCACTACGCGACCTTCGACCTGATCGACTTCTCCTGCTGAGCCACCCCCACGCTCAGCCCTGAGGACAGGCGCACCCACCCGGAAGCCCGACTCCATCAGTCGGGCTTCCGGCGTTCCGCGACGGCGAACAGGGCGCACCCGAGCACCACGAGCGCCATGCTCGCGTAGATCTCCGCCCCGTCGAGGAAGCCGATCCTCTGCACGAACCCGATGTTCCAGTCGGTGAACTCGTGCACCAGTCCCATCCCGCCCTGCACCAGGGCGATCAGACCGAGAAACTCCAGCAACTGCTTCATGCCTGCGAGTCTCGCCGCGCGAACCGCCCTCGCACATCGGCCGCGGGGCGACGCCGGCCCTACGGAAGGAGCCGGTCGGGCCGGGGGCGGTCGCCGAAAGTCGGTTCCGCCGCGACTTAGGTAGCCGATCATCCGTACGAGGCGGTCAGGGGCCATGAGGGCGGCATAGATTTGTCGGCTGTGAAGACCGTGAAGCAAGACCGGGGGACACGGGCGTTCGCAGGGCCGCGGTGGCTGCTGCCGTCCGCCGTCGTCGCGGAACTGGAGAGGGACACCGACCCCGCGCGGGTGCGCGGCCGGCCCCGGCGCACCGCGCGTGACTGGCTCGTCGACTTCACCGCGTTCTTCCTGGCCGTCGTCGTGGGTCTTCTCGCGGCCGACGACCTCTCCAAGGAACACATCCCGCAGTCCGTCGCCGTCCTGGACCAGGTCGTGGGAGCGCTCTCGTGCGCCGCCGTGTGGCTGCGCCGGCGCTGGCCGCTGGGGGTGGCCGTCGCGATGATCCCCGTCGGCCTGATCTCTGTGAGCGCGGGCGGCGCCGGGCTGATCGTCATGTTCACCCTGATCGTCCACCGGCCGCTCAAACAGGCCGCCTGGGTCTGCGCGGCCTCCCTCGCGGTGATGCCGGTGTTCTACTGGCTGCGGCCCGCCCCGAACACCCACTACCTGGCTTCCCTCGCCCTCACCCTCGTGATGAGCGCGTGCGTCCTCGGCTGGGGCCTGTTCGTCCGCTCCAAGCGCCAGCTCATGCTCAGCCTGCGCGACCGCGCGCACCGCGCCGAGACCGAGGCCCAGCTGCGCGCGGAACAGGCGCAGCGCCTCGCGCGCGAGGCCATCGCGCGCGAGATGCACGACGTCCTCGCGCACCGGCTGACCCTCCTCAGCGTCCACGCGGGCGCGCTGGAGTTCCGCCCCGACGCACCGCAGGAGGAGATCGCCCGCGCGGCCGGGGTGATCCGGGAGAGCGCCCACGAGGCCCTCCAGGACCTGCGCGAGATCATCGGCGTCCTGCGCGCGGGCGACCCCGACGACAAGGGCCGCCCGCAGCCCACCCTCGGCGGCCTCGACGCCCTCGCCGCCGAGTCCCGCGAGGCCGGCATGAAGGTCACCCTCGACCAGCGCCTCACCGATCCCGCCTCCGTCCCCGCCTCCACCGGCCGCACCGCCTACCGCATCGCCCAGGAAGCCCTCACCA
>NZ_LIRL01001212.1 GCF_001419795.1 Streptomyces niveiscabiei | reverse complement strand
GACGAGCCGACGAACGGCCTCGACCCGCAGGGCATGCGGGAGATCCGCGCGCTGATCAGGGAACTGGCCGCGGACGGCACGACGGTCTTCCTCTCCTCCCACCTCCTGGACGAGATCGAGCAGGTGTGTACGCACGCGGCGGTGATGGCGCGCGGCCGGCTGATCGTCCAGGGCGAGGTGGGCGAGCTGGCGGCGCGCACGCGCGGGCGGCTGGTGGTGACGACGCCGGACCCGGCGGACGCGGCGCGCGTGCTGAAGGAACAGGGTCTCGCGGACGTGACGTCGGAGGGCGAGCGGGTCACCGCCGAGCCACCGGAGCGCGACCTCGCTGAGGTGAACGCGGCCCTGGTGACCGCGGGCGTCAGGGTGCGCGGCTTCGCCCTGCGGCGGGCCTCGCTGGAGGACGCGTTCGTGGAGCTGACCGGAGAGGGGTTCGATGTCGCGGGTTGAGACGGCACCGGCGGTGCGGGCGCCGAGCCCGCTGTGGACGCTGGGCCTGCTGCGCAGCGAGCTGGCGATCACGCTGCGCCGCTGGCGGACGCTGGCCCTGCTCGGCGTCCTCGCGGCGGTCCCGGTGCTGGTCGGCATCGCCGTACGGATCGAGACGGGCGACGGCTCCCCGGCCGGTGGGCCCGGTCCCGGCGGCGGGGGAGGGGAGGGCGGTCCGGCGTTCATCTCGCAGGTCACCAACAACGGGCTGTTCCTGGTGTTCACGGCGCTGGCGGCGACCCTGCCGTTCTTCCTGCCGATGGCCGTGGGCGTGATCGCCGGGGACGCGATCGCGGGCGAGGCGAACGCGGGGACGCTGCGCTATCTGCTGGTCGCCCCGGCCGGCCGTACCCGGCTGCTGCTCACGAAGTACCTGACGACGATGGCGTTCTGCCTGATCGCGACCCTCGTCGTGGCGCTCTCCGCGCTCGCGGTCGGCGCGCTGCTCTTCCCCCTCGGCGACCTGACGACGATCTCCGGCACGCGCATCACCTTCGCCGAGGGCTTGTGGCGTGCCTTCCTGATCGCCCTGGTGGTCGCCGCGTCCCTGATGGGCGTGGCGGCCCTGGGCCTGTTCATCTCAACCCTGACCAACAGCGGCATCGCCGCGATGGCGACGACGGTGGGCCTCCTGATCACCGTCCAGATCATCGACCAGATCCCCCAGCTCCACGCCGTCCACCCCTACCTCTTCCCCCACTACTGGCTCTCCTTCGCCGACCTCATGCGAGAACCGGTCTACTGGCCGGACCTCCAGAAGAACCTCGCCCTCCAGGCCCTGTACGCGGCAACATTCGGCTCAGCGGCATGGGCCCGCTTCACGGCGAAGGACATCACGGCCTGACGTCGTCACCGGCGTACCCACGACCACCCACACCGCGCCACCAACCCCCCTCACCCGACCTCGTCCGGAAACCGCGCCAACGGTGCCTCCTCCGAGAAGAAGTTCTTCGCCCGGGCCATCGCCTCCTCGTCCCTGAGGACGTCCTCCCGATCGGTCCCGTTCCCGAGGAGCACCCCGCCGAAGCGCATCTTCATGAACGCGGCGGTGTGGTGGAGGGTCCCGGCGAGAGGGTCCGCGAGGGACGCGCGAGAGGCGTACGCGGTCACCCCCCAGAGCGTGCGCCCGGCCATGGTCCCCCGGAAGTCCACCCCGGGCACCCGCAGCCACGCCGACCAGTGGTCGAGGTACCGCTTCGTGAGCCCGGAGACGGAGTACCAGTACAGCGGCGAGGCGATGACGAGGTCGGTCGCGGCGAGGGTGGCGTCGAGGAGGTACCGCGCGTTGGGGCCGGCCGGTGCCGTGTACCCCTCGTCGTGCCGCAGATCGGCGAAGTCGGGAAGCGGCCGGTCGACGAGCCGGACCCACTCCTGCTCGACCCCGTCGGGCAGCTGCTCGGCGGCCCGGCGCGCGAGGAGCTCGGTGTTGCCGCCCTGACGACTGCTGCCGAGCAGGAACAGGAAGCGACGGTTCGTCATGGCGTCCCCCAGAGATCAGGTGAAGAGTGATTATATGCACGCGCAAGCATTACGGTGGATCATCAGACCGGAACCCCACCCCGCGCGCGCCCATTCCCACACACCGCCCTCACGTCGGCTTCCAGGACAGCAGGGAGGCCACAGCGAGCAGCACCCCTTCCTCCC
>NZ_LIRL01001211.1 GCF_001419795.1 Streptomyces niveiscabiei | reverse complement strand
GGGCGGCGCGGGCGTCGCTCTGCGGGGCCCGTGCGCGGCTCCGGCGGGCGGAGCCGAGGCGGGCCCGTGGGGGCTTCGGCGGTCGGCGTCGGGGCGGCTCCGTGCGCGGCTTCGGCGGCGGTCGTCGGGGTCGTGCGCAGGGCCTAGACTGGACGGCTGTCGTCGTACGGCGGTCCTGAGGCTGCCGCCTCCGCCGCGCACCCCCCGTCGCCTTTCCGATCTGGAGTCACCCCGCCATGCAGGCAGAACCGAAGAAACAGCAGGCGGGGAAGGCTCGCGCAGGGCGCGGCGGGGAGGAGTCCGGCGCGGAGTCCCTCGTCGGGCGGGAGTACGAGGTCGAGGTCGGGGCCGTCGCCCACGGCGGGCACTGCATCGCGCGGACCGACGAGGGGCAGGTGCTGTTCGTCCGGCACGCCCTGCCCGGGGAGCGGGTGCTCGCGCGGGTCACCGAGGGCGAGGAGGGGGCGCGGTTCCTGCGGGCCGACGCCGTCGAGGTGCTCACCGCGTCCAAGGACCGCGTCGAGGCGCCGTGCCCCTTCGCCGGGCCCGGCAGGTGCGGCGGCTGCGACTGGCAGCACGCCAAGCCCGGGGCCCAGCGGCGGATGAAGGGCGAGGTCCTCGCCGAGCAGCTCCTGCGGCTCGCCGGGCTCACCCCCGAGGAGGCCGGCTGGGACGGCACCGTCATGCCCGCCGAGGGCGACAAGCTGCCCGCCGGTGAGGTGCCGCAGTGGCGTACGCGGGTGCAGTACGCCGTCGACACGGACGGCAACGCGGGGCTTCGCCGGCACCGCTCGCACGAGGTCGAGGTCATCGACCACTGCATGATCGCGGCGCCGGGCGTCTCCGAACTCGGCATCGAGAAGCGGGACTGGATCGGGATGGACTCCGTCGAGGCGATCGCCGCGACCGGGTCCCAGGACCGGCAGGTCATCCTCACGCCCCGGCCCGGCGCCCGCCTTCCCCTCGTCGAGCTCGACAAACCCGTCTCCGTCATGCGCGTCGAGGAGAAGGACGGCGGCGTCCACCGCGTCCACGGCCGGCCCTTCGTCCGCGAGCGCGCCGACGGGCGTACGCACCGGGTCGGCAGCGGCGGCTTCTGGCAGGTCCACCCCAAGGCGGCCGACACCCTGGTCCTCGCCGTCATGCAGGGCCTCCTGCCCCGCAAGGGCGAGATGGCCCTCGACCTCTACTGCGGCGTCGGCCTCTTCGCCGGCGCCCTCGCCGACCGCCTCGGCGAGAAGGGCGCCGTCCTCGGCATCGAGTCCGGCAAGCGCGCCGTCGAGGACGCGCGGCACAACCTCGCCGAGTTCCCGCGCGTCCGCATCGAGCAGGGCAAGGTGGACGCCGTCCTGCCCCGCACCGGCATCACCGAGGTCGACCTGATCGTCCTCGACCCGCCTCGCGCGGGCGCCGGCCGGTCCACCGTCCAGCACCTCGCGTCCCTCGGCGCCCGCCGGATCGCGTACGTGGCGTGCGATCCGGCCGCGCTGGCCCGGGACTTGGGGTACTTCCGGGACGGGGGGTACCGGGTGCGGACGCTTCGGGCGTTCGACCTGTTCCCGATGACGCATCACCTGGAGTGCGTGGCGATCCTGGAGCCGGCGGCCAAGGGGGCCTGACCCGCGGCCCTCGGGGAACCGGCGGCTACCTCTCCGCCGCACCCAGACGCTGGGCCGCCGTGTCGCCGCGGCGGGCGACCGGGACGACGCCGGTCGCGGCGGCGAGGCCGTAGGCGGGCATGTCGACGTACACCGACTCGTAGGAGCCCGCCGGGACGATGAACGTCTCGTGCCAGATGCCGACGTTGCCCTTCCCGGCGCGGGCGCGGCGGTTGAACTCGGTCCAGGCGGGGCGGTGTTCGAGGTCGCGCTGGTGGGCGTAGGCCAGGAGGCTGTCCTTGTCGGTCCAGTACTGGACGACGTAGAAGTCCCGGAGGCCGCCGTAGAGGACCTTGTAGCCGAGGAGGCCGCGGCTCTTCTCCCGCGACAGTTCGCGCAGCATGCGCGGCATCGACCTGAAAGCCGGCAGCCAGCTGGAGAGTGCCCGCAGCCGGTTGATGCGCAGGCCGATGTGGAAGACGACGACGCCGTTCTCGGCGGCGGCGGTGTTGCGTCCCGGGATCACTTTCTCGGACATGGTCCTCCTCTGGTCCGTGCCGGCCGCTCGCGCGGTCAGCGGATCGGCGTCCGTTCCTGAACGGCTGTCTCGATGAGGCCCACCGCCGCGCCCGGGCGGGAGACGAACACCAGGTGCGAGGCGCCCTCGACGATCTGGGTCCGCGCTCCGGAGCGCCGGGCCATGAACTCCTGGGCCGCCGGGGGGATGATCCGGTCGGCGCCGCTGATCAGGTTGTAGGCCGGGATCGTGTGCCACGCCTGCGGTCCCGAGGCGGGCTCGCCCAGGGCGGCGGCGGTGGCGGGGCGCTGTGTGATCGCGTGGAGGGCGGCTTCCGGTGCCGGTACGTCGGCCGCGAAGTGGGGGTGGAAGACCTCGGGGGCGAAGTAGAGGTCCACCTGGCCGTCCGGCAGCGGTACGGGCCTGAGGGACTCGCCCACGGTGCTGCCCGGGAACCTCGCCGCCAGGGCCTGCGCGCTCTCGCCCGTCTCCGGCACGAACGCCGCGAGGTAGACCAGCGCCTTCACGTTCGGGTTTCCCTCGGCGGCCATGGAGATGACCGCGCCGCCGTAGGAGTGCCCGACCAGCACGACCGGTCCCTCGACGCTGTCCAACAGCGCTCTGACGTCCGCCGCGTCGGAGGCGAGCCCCCGGAGGGGGTTCGGCGCGGCGACCACGGCGTGGCCGTCGGCGACGAGCCGCTTGGTGACGGCGTTGAAACCACTGCTGTCGGCGAAGGCTCCGTGCACGAGCACGATCGTCGGTTTCCCGCTCACGATGAACCAGCCCCTTCCCTCGGACGACGACCCGTTCACGCTCGACGGAACGCTACGGCGCGGCACTGGACGGAACCGGAACGCGGCCGGGACCTCGTTCCCGGCGGCCTTCACGGATCGTTCAGTCGGCGTCGAGCCGGCGCATGGACCGGACCACCGGGCGACCGTACAGTGGCCGTGCCGCAGCCGGTCGCGGTCGGTCCGTGAGCAGGGGGAGAGGTGGGCATGGCTTCCTCCGGGGCGCGCCTGCGCTTACAGGTTCTCGGCCCGCTGCGGGTCTGGCGGGACGGCGTCGAAGTGGACCCCGGGCCCCGGCAGCAGGCGTACCTCCTCGCGATCCTGCTCGCCCGCGCGGGCAAGCC
>NZ_LIRL01001210.1 GCF_001419795.1 Streptomyces niveiscabiei | reverse complement strand
AGCTCCATGTTGCCGGTGCCCTTCAGCTCCTCGAAGTAGTAGTCGTCGGCCCGCGACCCCGTCTCGACCAGCGCGGTCGCCAGGATCGTCAGGGAGCCGCCCTCCTCCAGGGCGCGCGCGGCGCCGAAGAACCGCTTCGGGCCGAGCAGGGCGGCTGCGTCGACGCCGCCGCTGAGGGTACGGCCGTTGCCGGGGGCCGCGTTGTTGTGCGCGCGGCACAGGCGGGTCAGGGAGTCGAGGAGGATCACGACGTCCTCGCCGGCCTCGACGAGCCGCTTCGCGCGTTCGACGACCAGGTCGGCGAGCGCCGTGTGCTGGCGGGCCGCGCGGTCGAACGTCGAGGCGTACACCTCGCCGCGCACCGAGCGGCGCATGTCGGTGACCTCCTCGGGGCGCTCGTCGAGCAGGAGGACCATCAGACGGGCGTCCGGGTGGTTGCCGGCGACGGCCGCGGCGAGCTGCTGGAGCAGGACCGTCTTGCCGGTCTTCGGCGGGGCGACGAGCAGACCGCGCTGGCCCTTGCCGACCGGGGCGAACAGGTCGGTGACCCGGCCCGCGAGCCCTGACGCGGGGTGCTCCAGGCGCAGGCGCTCGTACGGGTGCAGCGGCGTCAGCTCGGCGAACGTGCGGCGTCGGGGCGCCTCTTCGGGCGTACGGCCCTCCACCGAGGTGACCTCGGTCAGGCCGCGCCGGTCGCGCAGGCCCTCCACGAGGTCGCCGCGGCGCAGGCCGTGACGGCGGATCAGCGCCGCCGGGACCTGCGGGTCGTCCGGTTCGGCCAGCAGGCCCGGGCCGCGCAGGTGGCCCTTCCCGCCGCCGTCGACGTCGAGGACGCCGGCCACGAGCCGGGCCGGGGGCTGCTGCTGGATCGGGGGGTGTTCGAGAGTGGTGGTCATGGAGGTCGGTCCTTTCGCGGACGGACGGGCATGTGGCATGCGGTGGGGAAGGAGAACGCCGCGAAGATTTCGGGAGGCGACACGCGCTCCCGGCGGCTGAGAGACACCCCGGCTTTCACGGGGCGGAGAAGAAGGGAATTCGCACCGGCGTCCGCGACGGGACGTACACGAGTGCTCTCCGCAATGTAACACCGGGAGTACCCGGGTCTGTCAACCCCGAATGGTTCCCGGGTATTCCCCGACCCCCACGAGCTCGGGCTTCGCCGCATGCCCTACGAGGGGCTCTTCGAACGGCACGCCGTGGTAGTGGCAGAGCCGGTGGTTGCCCCAGCGCATCCCCGTAGTGCGCGGCATACAGGACGCCCTCGACGACGGTGTGGAAGCCGGAGTCGAGGGCGTAGTGGGTGACGCGGCGCCCGGGCGGACGCCCGCAGCGACGGCGCGGTCAGCGGGCCGCGTCCGCCGCGATCTCCGCGAACTTGGCCTCCATGGCGACCTGGAGGGCCTGGGCTGCGGACAACGGCCGTACCATCACCATGAGTTCGTCGATCTGGCCCGACTCGTCGACGTGGATGAAGTCGCAGCCGGTCAGTTCGCGGTCGCCGACGCGGGCCGTGAAGATCAGGGCGTGGTCGGGGCCGTCGGTCAACTCGCGCTGGTAGCTGAGGCCTTGGAAGACCTGGGCGACGGCGCGGAGGATCGCGGCGGTGATGGGCTTGCCCCGGTAGGGCTTGTGGACGACCGGGCTGGTGAAGACGACGTCCTCGGACAGCAGCGCGACGGCGGCGTCCATGTCGCCGGACTCGACTGCCTCACGAAACGCGCGCACGGGCATCTCCCTCAGGTCAGGACAAGGACCGCCAGGATAGCTAGGGTGATCCGGATGTTCAGTCCCGAGGGCCCCCGTCTGCGTGAACTCGCCGTCCAGGCGCTGTCGTCCGTCGAGCACGGCTACGACCTGCTCGCGCCGAAGTTCGACCACACCCCGTTCCGTACGCCCGACTCCGTGCTCGACGCGACGGCCGAGGCGCTGAGGGGGATGGGCCCGTACGGCGATGGGCTGGACCTGTGCTGCGGCACGGGCGCGGGGCTCGGGGTGCTCGGCGAGGTGTGCGGGAGCGTGACCGGCGTCGACTTCAGCGCGGGGATGCTGGAGCGGGCGAAGGGGCGGGGCGCGCGGCTCGTGCGGGCCGACGCCAGGGCGCTGCCGTTCGTCGCGGGGTTCGATCTCGTCGTCAGTTTCGGGGCGTTCGGGCATTTCCTGCCCGGCGAGCTGCCGGGCCTGTTCCGCCAGGTGCACACCGCGCTGCGGCCCGGCGGAACGTTCGCGTTCCCCGTCGGCGCCCCGCCGAAGGCGTCGACTCCCGCGTACTGGGCGCTTCTTGGCTTCGACGGCGTCATGCGGGTCCGCAACGCGCTGTGGCGTCCCCCGTTCGTGATGTACTACCGGACCTTCCGACTCGCCGACGTACGACGGGAGTTGGAGCGCGCCGGGTTCGCGGTGAGCCTGCGCGCGCTGCCGGAGTTCGGGACGAGGGACGACGGGAGCCCGAGGGCGCGACTGGTCGTCGGCCACAAAGGCGGCCACAAAGACAGCCACGAAGGCAGCCGCAAAGACAGTGGCAAAGGCAGCCGCGTAGGCGTCGGTCACAGCGACGCGTAGACCGCCTCCACCAGCGCCAGCTTCCGCGGATCGTCCACGATGTGCGGCCCCATCCGGTTCATGACGTACCCCATCGACACCCCCGCCTCCGGATCCGCCAGCCCGCAGGACCCCCCGAACCCGTCGTGCCCGAACGCCCGAGGGTTCGGCCCGTACGACCCCCGCTCGCCGCTCAGCCACAGCCCGAGCCCGACCTCCGTGTCCCGGCCGAGCTGGGCCCCGAGGACCAGGTCGCGGCAGGCGCCCTGCCCCTCGCGGACCCGCTCGACGGCCGCGGGGGACAGGAGCCCCCGGTCGCCCGCGAGCAGCCCGTACAGCTCGGCGACGGCCCGCGCGGTGCCGTGGCCCCCGGCCGCCGGGATCTCGGCGGCGCGCCAGGCGGGCGAGTTGGCGGCGGGCGCGCCGACAGGCGGGTTGGCGAGTGCGGCGAGGGCGACCGGTGTCAACGAGGCGAGCATCGCGGCCTGTTGGGTGCTGGTCAGGGCGGGCGGCGCGACGAGTTCGGCGGCCCGGTCGGCGTCCTTCTCGGGCAGGCCGATGGTGAAGTCGATGGAGAGCGGGCCGGTGATCTCCTGTGCCAGGAAGGCGCTGGGGAGCCGGCCGGTGACGCGCCGGACGACCTCGCCGATCAAGTGGCCGAAGAGCAGGGCGTGATACCCGGAGACAGTGCCGGGCTCCCACAGCGGGGAGGCCGCCGCGAGCCGGGAGACGGTCAGCTCCCAGTCGTACAACTCGGTGACGCTGTGCGGGACTTGGAGACCGGCGAGGCCCGAGCGGTGGGACAGCAGGTGCCGTACGAGGACTCCCTCCTTGCCGTTCGCGGCGAACTCGGGCCAGTAGCGGGCGACTTCGGCGTCGAGGTCGAGGAGTCCGCGCTCGGCGAGGAGGTGGGCGCACAGGGAGGTCACGCCCTTGGTGGTGGACCAGACGTTGACGACCGTGTCCCGCTCCCAGGGCCGGGTGCGGGCGGCGTCGGCCCAGCCGCCCCAGAGGTCGGCGACCGGCCGCCCGGCCACGAACACGGTGACGGCGGCGCCGAGTTCGCCCCGCTCGCGGAAGTTCTCCTCGAACGCGGCCCGCACCGCGGCGAACCGGTCGTCGCAGTGGCCGTGCACCTCGGTCATGGGTCCTCCACAGGGGTTCGGGAAGCCGGGCACCCAGAACGTACCGACCGGTCGGACGGAGGGGAAGGGGCGGCTCCGGGAAAGATCCAGCCGGTAGAGCGCGTCGCCCGGCGACCGCCACGGGAGAGCCTCCGCCCCCTCGATCGTGTCGCCCGCCGGCCGCCACGGAAAGGTCCTCGCCCCCTCGATCGTGTCGCCC
>NZ_LIRL01000121.1 GCF_001419795.1 Streptomyces niveiscabiei | reverse complement strand
AGATGTGTATAAGGGGCAGGGGTAGGGGAGGAGGGGGAAGGCGAGGAGGATCAGGGCGGCCAGGGCGATGCCCAGGAGCGCCGTGTCGCGGAAACCCATGCGGCGGTAGACGTGCTGGCTGAGCGCCGCCGAGACGGGCCAGCTCAGGGTCCAGACGGAGAGGACGAAGCCGGCGGCCGTCGGGCCCAGGCCGAGGACGGACTGCGCGTACGTCGGGAGGAAGACCGTCGGCGCGACCATCACCAACCCGAGGGCGCCCAGGGCCACGTTGACCGCCGCGATGGGGCGGCGGCGCCACACCCAGCCGGGGATGACGGGCTCGGCGGCGCGGCGTTCCACGGCCACCACGACCGCCACCAGCGCGAGCCCGGCGCCGAACAGGGCGAGCGAGGGCGCCGAGAGCCAGTTCCAGGCGACGCCGCCCTGGACGAGCGCGGTCAACAGGACGCCTCCGCAGGCGAATACGGCGAGAGCGCCCGCCCAGTCGACGCGAGCCCGGGGCGCCGACTCCCGCGCGGGCTCGTGGAGATGACGGACGATCAGCCACAACGCCACCGCTCCGACAGGGAGGTTGACGAGGAAGATCCAGCGCCAGTCGGCGTACGCGGCGAGCAGTCCGCCCACCGCCGGGCCCGCGACGGCCGACACCGCCCACACCGTCGACAACTTCGCCTGGATCTTGGGGCGTTGCTCCAGCGGGTACAGGTCGGCGGCGAGCGTCTGGACCGTCCCCTGGAGGGCGCCGCCGCCGAGGCCCTGCACGACGCGGAACGCGATCAGCGCACCCATGTTCCAGGCGCACGCGCACAGCAGGGAGCCCAGCAGGAACACGGCCGCGCCGACGACGAGGACCGGCTTGCGGCCGAACGTGTCGGACAGCTTCCCGTACACCGGGAGGGTGACGGTCACGGCGAGCAGGTAGCCGGAGAAGAGCCACGAGAAGACCGAGAACCCGCCGAGGTCCCCGACGATCTGCGGGACGGCGGTGGAGACGATCGTGGAGTCGAGCGCGGCCAGCGCCATCGACAGCATGAGCGCGGCGACCACCGTGCCCCGTCGGTCGGGGGTACTACGACCCTCCGTCGCAGGTATGACCGGCCGAACACTCCCCGTCACAGACCCTCCCCGGTCGCGTGCCCCTTGCATCTATCCGCCGCCGGACAGCTTCTCACTTGACCCTCACGTCGCGGCAGGGTGCAGCCTGGGTGGAGCGGGAGGGTGGAGACGGCCCCGAAATCGTCTCCACCCGTCGGTGGACGTCCCCTAGGGGTACCTCCGTACTACGTCTCGGGGAGGGTTCGTCCCGACGGAGGACGAGGGGGCCCGGGGGCGGTCCTTAATCTGGCTTTACGTCGACGGGGGCGACCGGATCACCGGGTACCCCCCTCGTCGGGGGGTGGGGTTAACCCCCCGGGAAGACGGGGCCCGGCCCCAATGTGCCGTACCCCTCCCGGGGGACAGACTCAACGTCGTACCGCTCAGGGCCAGTACCGATCAGGGCCGGCCGGCGCGGACCGCCGCGGCGGACCGAGAACGCCACGGGCACCCGCGTACTCATTGATGACCGACATAGGAGACTTGCCATGACATCGGCCGTGACCATTCCCCGGCACGGGGGTTCCGGAGGGCGTACGGCCGTCGCCGCGCGGGGGCGGCAGGTCGTGAAGGCGTACGGGTCGGGGGAGACCCGGGTCGTCGCGCTCGACCACGTCGACGTGGACATCGTGCGGGGGGAGTTCACCGCGATCATGGGGCCCTCGGGGTCCGGGAAGTCCACGCTGATGCACTGCCTCGCCGGGCTCGACACCGTCAGCTCGGGGCAGATCTACCTCGACGACACCGAGATCACCGGCCTGAAGGACAAGAAGCTCACCCAACTCCGGCGCGACCGCATCGGGTTCATCTTCCAGGCGTTCAACCTGCTCCCCACGCTCAACGCGCTGGAGAACATCACGCTGCCGATGGACATCGCGGGCCGCAAGCCCGACAAGGGGTGGCTGGCGCAGGTCGTCGAGACCGTCGGGCTCGCCGGACGGCTCAAGCACCGGCCCAACCAGCTCTCCGGCGGCCAGCAGCAACGCGTCGCCGTGGCAAGGGCGTTGGCCGCCCGCCCCGAGATCATCTTCGGCGACGAGCCGACCGGGAACCTCGACTCCCGTGCGGGAGCGGAGGTGTTGGGCTTCCTGCGCAGGTCCGTCGACGAACTCGGCCAGACCATCGTGATGGTGACGCACGACCCGGTCGCCGCCTCCTACGCGGACCGCGTGCTCTACCTCGCCGACGGACGGATCGTCGACGAGATGATCCGGCCCACCGCCGACACCGTCCTCGACCGCATGAAGGACTTCGACGCGCGGGGGCGTACGTCATGACCGTCATGAAGACCTCGATGCGCAACTTCTTCGCGCACAAAGGGCGCATGGCGCTCTCCGCGATAGCCGTGCTGCTGTCGGTCGCGTTCGTCTGCGGGACGCTGGTGTTCACGGACACCATGTCCACCACCTTCGACAAGCTGTTCGCGGCGACGTCCTCCGATGTGACGGTGAGCCCCAAGGGCGCCTCCGACACCGGCGAGACGAAGTCCGACAACGGCAAGCCGCTCGTCATGCCGGCGTCGGTCGTCGACACCGTGCGCAAGGCGAAAGGCGTCAAGTCGGCCGAGGGGACGGTCTTTTCGACCTCGGTGACCGTCATCGACGCCGACAAGGACAGCCTCTCGCCGAACGGCGGCGGCCCGACGATCGTGGGCAGCTGGAACAGCAACGACGCCCGCACCATGAAGATCACCTCGGGCGCGGTGCCCAAGGGCGCCGGGCAGGTGATGGTCGACGAAGACACCGTCGACAAGCACCACTTGAAGCTCGGTGACGAGATCGGCGTCATCAGCGCCCTCGGCACCCACAAGGCCAAGATCTCCGGTGTCGTCGCCTTCCAGGTCACCAACCCCGGTGCGGCGATCTTCTACTTCGACACCAGGACCGCGCAGGAGACGCTGGTCGGGCAGACCGGTGTCTACACGAACGTCAACGTCACGGCGGCGGCCGGGTTCAGCGACGAGCAGGTGAAGCAGGGCGTCAACTCGGCACTCGGCGCCGGTGAGTTCAAGGTGCAGACCGCCAAGGAGACGGCCGACGCCAACCGCAAGCAGGTCGGCTCCCTCATGGACGTACTCAAGTACGCCATGCTCGGCTTCGCCGGGATCGCCTTCCTCGTCGGGATCTTCCTCATCATCAACACGTTCTCGATGCTGGTCGCGCAGCGCACCCGGGAGATCGGGCTGATGCGGGCCATCGGGTCCTCGCGCAAGCAGGTCAACCGGTCCGTGCTGGTCGAGGCGCTGCTCCTCGGGATCGTCGGGTCGATCCTGGGCGTCGGGGCCGGGGTCGGGATCGCCGTCGGGCTGATGAAGCTCATGAGTTCGGCCGGCATGAACCTCTCGACCGACGACCTGACCGTCGCCTGGACCACGCCCGTGACCGGCATCGTCCTCGGCGTCGTCGTCACCGTCCTCGCGGCGTACCTCCCGGCCCGCCGCGCCGGGAAGGTCTCGCCGATGGCCGCGCTGCGCGACGCGGGTACCCCCGCGGACGGGCGCGCCGGATGGGTACGGGCCCTGATCGGGCTGCTGCTGACTGGCTCCGGAGGGGTAGCGCTCTACCTCTCAGGTACTGCGGACAAGGCGGGCGAGGGCGGTCTCTGGCTGGGGCTCGGCATCGTCCTGTCCCTCCTCGGGTTCGTCGTCATCGGGCCGCTGCTCGCGGGCGGGGTCGTACGGGTACTAGGAGCAGTACTCCTGCGGGCCTTCGGTCCCGTGGGGCGCATGGCCGAGCGCAACGCGCTGCGCAACCCCAGGCGTACGGGGGCTACGGGCGCCGCCCTGATGATCGGGCTCGCGCTGGTCGCCTGCCTCTCCGTCGTCAGCTCCTCCATGGTGGCCTCCGCGACCCAGGAACTCGACAAGACCGTCGGCACCGACTTCATCGTCCAGTCCGACAGCGGGCAGCTCATCACGCCGCAGGCCGTCGAGACGATCAAGAAGACGCCGGGTCTGGAGCGGGTCACCGAGTACAAGTGGACCAAGGCCGACTTCACCACCCCCGACGGCAAGGTCTCCAAGGACACGGCCATCACCGCCGCCGACCCGACGTACCCCGACGACCTGCGGGTCCAGACCGTCCAGGGCAACCTGAAGGACGCGTACAAGCCGGACTCCATGTCCGTCCACGAGGACTTCGCCAAGGACCACGCGATCCGGCTCGGCTCCACCGTCCGCGTCGCCTTCAAGGACGGCCGCACGGCGCCCCTCACCGTCCGCGCCATCACCAAGAGCGACGTCGCCATCGACTCCGGGGCCATGTACACGGCCATCACGACCATGGCGAAGTACGTGCCCGCCGACAAGATGCCCCTCGACACGATCCTCTTCGCCACCGCGCAGAAGGGGCAGCAGGACACCGCGTACACCGCGCTCAAGTCCACCATGCGCGACTATCCGCAGTACAAGGTCCGCGACCAGACCGACTACAAGCAGGCGCTCAAGGACCAGATCGGCCAACTCCTCAACCTCATCTACGGGTTGCTGGCCCTCGCGATCATCGTCGCCGTCCTCGGGGTCGTGAACACCCTGGCCCTCTCCGTCGTCGAACGCACCCGCGAGATCGGCCTCATGCGAGCCATCGGCCTCTCCCGCCGCCAGCTCCGCCGCATGATCCGCATGGAGTCGGTCGTCATCGCCCTCTTCGGCGCGCTGCTCGGCCTCGCTCTGGGCATGGGCTGGGGCGCAACCGCCCAGAAACTCCTGGCACTTCAGGGCCTCGGCGTCCTGGAGATCCCCTGGCCCACCATCATCGGCGTCTTCATCGGCTCGGCCTTCGTCGGCCTCTTCGCCGCACTGATCCCGGCGTTCCGGGCGGGCCGCATGAACGTCCTCAACGCGATCGCCACGGACTGATCCGAGAAGGGGGGTGACTGGACCACCGCATACGGGGGTTGCGGGGGAAGACCCGGTGCCGAGGAGTCTTGGGGGACTCCTCGGCACCGGGTTTTGCGCATGCCCGGGGGCTCGCGAGCGGCAGGAGGGCAGGGCGCTGGAGGCGCCGACTGTCAGTGGGGTCGGCTAGCGTCTGAGGTGTGCGCTACTTCAACACGGCAGGGCCGTGCACCGCTGAACGGCACTACATGCTGTCTGCCGAGGAACGGCTGCCTCAGGCCCGTGCGCTGGTGGAGGAGGGCCACTATTTCGTGCTGCATGCTCCCCGGCAGACCGGCAAGACCACGGCACTGGCGACACTGGCCCGGAGCCTGACGGCCTCGGGCAGGTACGCGGCGGTGCGCTTCTCCTGCGAGAACGCCGAAGTAGCCGGGGAGGACTACGGCCGGGCGGAGGACCAGGTACTCGAAGCGATCCGGGAAGTCACCAAGGCTGGCTGGTTTCCCGACGAACTCGCACCCCCCGCGACCTGGCCCGATGCGGTGCCCGGAGCCCGACTCCAGGTGGGGCTGGCGGAGTGGGCGCGGAGCTGTCCCCGTCCGCTGGTGCTGTTCTTCGACGAGATCGACGCGCTGCGCGGGGATAGCCTGCGCAGCATCCTGCGCCAGTTGCGCAACGGCTTCACCGGCGTACGGGAGGAGTTCCCGCACTCGGTGGCACTGTGCGGGCTGCGGGACGTACGCGACTACAAGGCGGCATCGGGCGGTGATCCAGGACGTCTGGGAACGTCGAGCCCGTTCAACATCAAGATCGCGTCGCTGAGGTTGGGTGACTTCACTGAGGCCGAGACCGCCGAGCTGTACCGGCAGCACACGGCCGAGACCGGGCAGGAGTTCACCCCGGACGCGATCGAGCGCGCCTTCTGCTACACCCAGGGCCAGCCGTGGCTGGTCAACGCGTTGGCGTACGAGATCATCCGGTGGATGGAGGTCCCGCCGTCCGAGCCGATCACGGCGGAGCACGTCGACGAGGCGAAGGAGCGGCTGATCCTGGCGCGGGCCACGCACCTGGACTCTCTGGTGGCCAAGCTGGGGGAGGACCGGGTACGCCGGGTGATCGAGCCGTTGATCGCCGGTGAGCTGCCCGACGGCGGTGTCACCTATGACGACGACCGGTCGTACGTCCGTGATCTGGGGTTGATCGCTCCGAACTCACCGGTGCGGGTGGCCAATCCGATTTACCGGGAGGTCATCGTCCGCGTCCTGGGCAGCAGTGCCGAGGACGCGGTCACCGACACCCCGAGCAGCTTCCGGTTGCCGGACGGCCGGATCGACATGGACAAACTGCTGCGCTCGTTCGCCGCGTTCTGGCGGGAGAACGGCGAGATCCTCGCCTCCGGCTCGACCTACCCGGAGGCGGCGGCGCAGTTGGTGATGATGGCGTACCTGCACCGCATCGTGAACGGCGCCGGCTTCATCGACCGGGAGTACGGCGTGGGCCGCCGCCGCATCGACCTGCTGATCCGCCAGCCCTACACGAACGAGTCCGACGGATCGCGGGCCGTGCAGCGCGAGGCACTGGAACTGAAGGTGTGGCGCCAGGGCCGCCCCGACCCCCTGACCGACGGCCTGGCCCAACTGGACGACTACCTGGACCGTACGGAACTGCCCACCGGCACCCTCGTCGTCTTCGACACCCGCCCCGAGGCCGCCCCCGTCCACGAACGCACCGCCTTCTCGACGCAGACCACTCCGTCGGGGCGCACGGTCACCCTGCTGCGAGCGTGACGGTCCGCATGGAGCCCATCGTCATCGCCCGCTTCGGAGCCCTCATCCTGAACCGAACCCGAACACCATGTCGGGCCAGTCGGAGTCGGCTGGGCCGTCGTCGAGTGCCTTGCTGATCGTCCGCTCCTCGTAGCTGAAGTGGGACTCCATGATCGCCGCCAGTCCGTCCAGTTCACGCCCGATCGCATCCAGGTCCGGGCTGTGCGATGTGGTGGCGCTGTCCGCGAGTTCTCTTACGCGGGACAGGATCGAGGCGATGAGGCCATGGTCCTCGACGAGTTTCGCGACCGTCCCGGCGAGGTCGGGGCGTTCCTGGAGCAACTGGGCGAACATTCCGTCGTCCTCGCCCTGATGGTGCGAGGTCAACGCGGTACAGAAGGCCAGGCAGTGGGTGAGGAGTACGTCGTCGCCCGACCGGCGGTGTCCGATACCCGTTCTGATCTCGCCGACCTGGCGACGGAGTTCCTGATGTGCTTGCGCGAGCTGTCGGCTCAAGGCGACCGCGCGGTCGCCGCTGTGGGAAGCCACGGATGGCGGCCCTTTCGGTTCCACACCTCCATGCCTGACGGGGTCGTCACCGGCACGCGATGCTGCCGCTATCCGATCATGTGACCGACCCGACGGCAACAGCCCGCGTACGGGTCGGTCGGCGGTGCGCGCTCTCGTCGATGGCCAGGCGTCGCAGCAGCGCTCGCGCCCGCGCAGATCACCTACGCCGCCCTTTCGTACCCCCGACAGTTATAGGTACCTCTGCGCGACCAACTCTCCCCATCCTGGTGATCGTTCCGCCGAGGGGTGGGGCGAGAGAGCGGGGAGATGGTCATGGGGATTCGGGTGAAGGTCGCTGCGACGACTGCTACGGCCGTGCTCGTGGGGCTCGGTGTGGTGGGGAGTGCTGTGCCGGCGGGGGCGGTGTCGACGCCTGCTGGGAACAACAGCAGTAATGAAGATGTGTTGTTGGTGCACGGGTACGACCCGGTGTGGGAGGCGAAGTTCGACTGCAACGACTACTTCAAGGACATCCGGAAGGACCTCAAGGACTACCGGTGGAAGGGGAAGGTGCGGGGGGTCGCGTTCTACAAGGGGGACTGGAACTGTGACTTCCGGATCGCCAGTGGGGATCGGAACACCGGGCTGAAGGATCTGGGGAAGAAGCTCGCCAACAAGATCTACAAGGACTACACGGCGAAGGGGAAGTCCGTCGATCTCGTGGGGCATTCCATGGGCGGGCTCATCATCCGCGCCGCGCTGACCGGGGTCGCCAAGAAGGAGGCCGGGTTCCCGAAGAAGCTGTTCGTCGAGGACGTGGTGACGCTGGGGGCGCCGCACGCGGGGACCAACTGGGGCTGGGGGCACTCGTACCAGCAGACCAAGGACATGCGGGAGAAGTCCTCGCTCATCAAGTGGCTGAGCAAGAACCCCCAGTCCACGCAGCCCACCGACTGGACGGCGATCGGCAGCGACGCCGACGCGATCGTCTCGGAGTCGTCGGCGACCGCGGGCGGCTTCAAGCACTGGGTCCGCTACCAGAACCTCCCGGGCGCGGACGACCACGCGGCCCTGAAGTCGGTCCGTACGGGGACGCACAAGCTGAAGTACCGCAACTCCCCGTCCGCGGCGACCGGTTGGAAGACGGCGGGCTCCCCGGCGGCCTGGACCACCTCCGCGCTGTTCCACTACACGAAGTGGTGACACCCCGCTAGCCACCACTGACACGCCGCCACCACTGACACGCCGCCACCACTGATTCGGGCGCCGTCGGGACCATCCCGGCGGCGCCCGCGCGTTCAGTCGAGGACGGCGACCGCCTCGATCTCCACGAGGTGCTCCGGTACGTCCAGCGCCGCCACCCCGATCAGCGTCGCCGGCGGCCGGTGGTCGACGCCGAGACGGCCGGCGCCCCGGGCGATGCCCTCCAGCAGCGCCGGCATCTTGTCGGGCGTCCAGTCGACGACGTACACGGTGAGCTTCGCTACGTCCGTGAAGGCGCCGCCCGCTCCCGCCAGAGCCGTGCCGACGCTGACGTACGCCTGCTCGACCTGGGCCGCGAGGTCGGCCGGCGCGTCCCAGGCGACCTGGCCGGCGAGATAGAGGGTGCGGGTTCCGGAAGCCACCGACACCTGGTGGTAGACGTCGATGGAGGGCAGGCCGTTCGGATTCAGCAGGGTGATGGTCATACCGGCGACCGTAGGGAACCCCGCCCTGACGTGGAAGAACGCACTTTTTGGTGCCCCGGGAACCCCGAGGTGACCTCGCAGGTCAGGCCGCTTGTCAGGCTCACGGCGTCAACAAGGACACCGCGCACTGCCCAGGAGCGAGGGTGACGCCCCCGTCCACACCCCGACGGTTGTCCACAGGCCCGGCGCTTGTCGGCGGCAGGTCGTACGCTGGATGACCCCCGGCCCGTGAGACGCGTCGGGTCGTTGGTGTTCGCCCCGTCCCCCTCACCGGAAAGAATCCATGAGCCTGCACGGTCTGCTAGACGCCGTTCTGAAGGACAAGGCCCTGTCCGAAGCCGTACAGGCGGCCTCGGACGGCAACCGCACGCACGTCGACCTGGTCGGCCCCCCGGCGGCGCGCCCGTTCGCGATCGCGGCGCTCGCGCGGGAGTCCGGCCGTCCGGTGCTGGCGGTGACGGCGACGGGCAGGGAGGCGGAGGACCTCGCGGCGGCGCTGCGCACGCTGCTGCCGGCGGACGGCGTCGCGGAGTACCCCGCGTGGGAGACGCTCCCGCACGAGCGCCTGAGCCCGCGCAGCGACACCGTGGGGCGCCGGCTGGCCGTCCTGCGCAGGCTGGCGCACCCGAGCGCGGACGACCCGGAGACGGGCCCGGTGTCGGTGGTCGTCGCGCCCGTGCGGTCCGTGCTCCAGCCGCAGGTCAAGGGCCTCGGCGACCTGGAGCCGGTCGCGCTGAGGACCGGGCAGACCGCCGACCTGAACCAGATCGTCGAGGCCCTCGCAGCCGCCGCCTACGCGCGCGTGGAACTCGTCGAGAAGCGCGGCGAGTTCGCGGTGCGCGGCGGCATCCTGGACGTGTTCCCGCCGACCGAGGAACACCCCCTGCGCGTCGAGTTCTGGGGCGACGACGTCGAGGAGATCCGCTACTTCAAGGTCGCCGACCAGCGCTCCCTCGAAGTCGCCGAGCACGGCCTGTGGGCGCCCCCCTGCCGGGAACTCCTCCTCACGGACGACGTCCGCACGCGCGCGCAGGCCCTCGCCGAGGACCACCCCGAACTCGGCGAGCTGCTGAACAAGATCGCCGAGGGGATCGCGGTCGAGGGCATGGAGTCCCTCGCGCCGGTCCTCGTCGACGACATGGAACTGCTGATCGACGTCCTGCCCAAGGGCGCGATGGCCGTCGTCTGCGACCCGGAGCGCGTGCGCACGCGCGCGGCAGACCTCGTGGCGACCTCGCAGGAGTTCCTGCACGCGTCCTGGGCGGCCACGGCGGGCGGCGGCGAGGCCCCGATCGACGTCGGCGCGGCCTCCCTGTGGTCGATCGCCGACGTGCGGGACCGCGCGCGCGAGCTGGACATGATGTGGTGGTCGGTCTCCCCGTTCGCGGCGGACGAAGAGCTCGACGCGGACACCCTGAAGCTCTCCATGCACGCCCCCGAGACCTACCGGGGCGACACCGCGAAGGCCCTCGCCGACACCAAGGGCTGGCTCGCCGACGGCTGGCGCACGGTGTTCGTCACCGAGGGCCACGGCACCGCCTCCCGCACGGTCGAGGTCCTCGGGGGCGAGGGCATCGCCGCGCGCCTGGACACCGACCTGGGCGCGATCCAGCCGTCCGTCGTGCACGTGGCGTGCGGCTCGATCGACTACGGCTTCGTCGACCCCGCGCTGCGGCTCGCCGTCCTCACCGAGACCGACCTCTCGGGCCAGAAGGCGGCCGGCAAGGACGGCGCGCGCATGCCCGCGCGCAGACGCAAGAGCATCGACCCGCTGACCCTGGAGGCCGGCGACCACATCGTCCACGAGCAGCACGGCGTGGGCCGGTACGTCGAGATGGTCCAGCGCACCGTCCAGGGCGCCACCCGCGAGTACCTGGTCGTCGAGTACGCGCCCGCCAAGCGCGGCCAGCCCGGCGACCGCCTGTACATCCCGACCGACCAGCTGGAGCAGATCACCAAGTACGTCGGCGGCGAGGCGCCCACCCTGCACCGCCTCGGCGGCGCGGACTGGACGAAGACGAAGGCCCGCGCGAAGAAGGCCGTCAAGGAGATCGCCGCCGACCTGATCAAGCTGTACAGCGCGCGCATGGCCGCGCCGGGGCACGCGTTCGGCGCGGACACGCCGTGGCAGCGCGAGCTGGAGGACGCGTTCCCGTACGCGGAGACCCCGGACCAGCTCACCACGATCGCCGAGGTCAAGGACGACATGGAGAAGACGGTCCCGATGGACCGCCTGATCTGCGGCGACGTCGGCTACGGCAAGACCGAGATCGCGGTGCGCGCCGCCTTCAAGGCCGTCCAGGACGGCAAGCAGGTCGCCGTCCTCGTGCCGACGACCCTGCTCGTCCAGCAGCACTTCGGGACGTTCAGCGAGCGGTACGCGCAGTTCCCGGTGAACGTCAGAGCGCTCAGCCGCTTCCAGACCGACACCGAGGCCAAGGCCACCCTGGAGGGCCTGCGCGAGGGCGCGGTGGACGTCGTCATCGGCACGCACCGGCTGTTCGCGTCGGAGACGAAGTTCAAGGACCTCGGGCTCGTCATCGTCGACGAGGAGCAGCGCTTCGGCGTCGAGCACAAGGAGCAGCTGAAGAAGCTGCGCGCGAACGTCGACGTGCTGACGATGTCGGCGACGCCCATCCCGCGCACGCTGGAGATGGCCGTCACCGGCATCCGCGAGATGTCGACGATCACCACGCCCCCCGAGGAGCGCCACCCGGTGCTGACGTTCGTCGGGCCGTACGAGGAGAAGCAGATCGGCGCCGCGATCCGCCGTGAACTCCTGCGCGAGGGCCAGGTCTTCTACATCCACAACCGCGTCGAGTCCATCGACCGGGCCGCCGCGCGCCTGCGCGAGATCGTCCCCGAGGCCCGCATCGCCACCGCGCACGGGCAGATGTCCGAACAGGCCCTGGAACAGGTCGTCGTCGACTTCTGGGAGAAGAAGTTCGACGTCCTCGTGTCGACGACGATCGTCGAGTCCGGCATCGACATCTCCAACGCCAACACCCTCATCGTGGAGCGCGGCGACACCTTCGGCCTGTCCCAGCTCCACCAGCTGCGCGGGCGCGTGGGGCGTGGCCGCGAGCGCGGGTACGCCTACTTCCTGTACCCGCCGGAGAAGCCCCTCACGGAGACCGCGCACGAACGCCTCGCGACGATCGCCCAGCACACCGAGATGGGCGCGGGCATGTACGTCGCGATGAAGGACCTGGAGATCCGCGGCGCCGGCAACCTGCTCGGCGGCGAGCAGTCCGGGCACATCGCGGGCGTCGGCTTCGACCTGTACGTGCGCATGGTCGGCGAGGCCGTCGCGGACTACCGCAAGCAGCTGGAGAACGGCGAGATCGAGGAGGAGCCGCCGCTGGAGGTCAAGATCGAGCTGCCGGTCGACGCGCACGTCCCGCACGACTACGCGCCGGGCGAGCGGCTGCGCCTCCAGGCGTACCGGTCGATCGCCTCCGCCAACTCCGAGGACGACATCAGGGCCGTACGCGAGGAACTCACCGACCGCTACGGCAAGTTGCCGGAGCCCGTCGAGAACCTCCTGCTGGTGGCCGGGCTGCGGATGCTGGCGCGCGCGTGCGGGGTCGGGGAGATCGTCCTCCAGGGCACCAACATCCGGTTCGCGCCCGTGGAGTTGCGGGAGTCGCAGGAGCTGCGGCTCAAGCGGCTGTACCCGGGGACGGTCGTCAAGGCGGGCGCGCACCAGGTCCTCGTACCCCGCCCGAAGACCGCGAAGGTCGGCGGGAAGCCGCTCGTCGGGCGTGAACTCCTGGGCTGGACCGGGGAGTTCCTGGCGACCGTGCTCGGGTCGTAGAGAAGGTCGTAAAGCGGGCATTCTTGACAGGTGCCGGTGGCGGTTCGATCGTGGACACACCGGCGCCTGCCAGGTGCCCCGTTCATTCCAGGGGGAGGAATGAACAGTGTCGTCTTCGGCAACCTCTCCGTCTCGCTGACCGGCCGGCACGGCGCCCGCCTCACGCGCGTGCCGCCGTCGGTGACCACCCCGTACCCGCGCGCGCTCACCGAGCCGCAGCCGCAGCCGCTCCAACGGCCGTACCTGGTCGGGCGGTCGCGGGAACTCGACCGCGTACGCGCGCGCGAGACGGTCGAGTTCACCGGGCCCTGCGGCAGCGGCAGGACGACCCTCCTGCGGAGCGTCCCGGACAGCGTGTACGTGCGCGTGGGCGCGATGGCCCTCGACGACCTCCTCCAGGACCTCATGCGGTCCTGCTACGTCTGGCAGGGCCCCGCCAGGTTCACCACCGAGGAGTGCGCGCGGGCGCTGGGGGCCGTCGACGGGACCGTCGCCCTCGACGACGTCACGTACGGCGCGGCCCAACTCGCCTACCTCCGGCAGACGTTGCGCGGCTGCGCCCTGGTGATCGCCACCGGCACGCCGACGCTCCCGGAGGCGCACGCCCTGGAGGGCCTCTCCGAGGCCGCTGCGACCGCCCTCCTGGCCCGCGACCTCGGCCGCCCCCTGTCCGCCCCCGAGCAGGCCGTCACCGGGCGCCTCGTGGCCGCCGTCGGCGGACAGCCGCTGCACCTGCGGCAGGCCGCCGCGCTCGTGCGGTACGACGGGATGGCGCTCGCCGACGTCACCGCGCGCGCGGAGGGCGACCCCGGCGTCCTCGACGAACTGTGCGTCTCCGCGCTCGCGCCGCAGGCCAAGCGGGTGCTCGCCGTGCTCACGCTGCTCGGCGGCGCGCTGCTGCCCGCCGGGGTGCTCGCGCAGATGGCCGACGTCGCGTACGTCGCCCAGACCTTCGAATCGCTCTCCGCGCGCGGGGTCGCCGAACAGTGCGACGACCGGTTCGGGCTGCCCGTCTGCAAGGCCGAGCCCTACCGGCACATCCTCTACCGCCACATCGGGCTCGCCACCGCCGCCCGCTCCCTCGCCGCCTGGCTGGCCTCCGGCGACCCCGCCGGGCCCGACGCGCGCGGGGCGGCCGACGCCGCCATCGGGCTCCTGGGGGTCGCCGCCGAACGCCGCGAGTGGCAGACCGTCGTCCAGCTTGTCACTGCCCTGGAGCGCGTCCTGTTCGTCCAGAGCCACTGGCAGGCCTGGCAGGACACCCTCGCGCAGGGCATCACGGCCGCGCGCGAGGCCGAGGACGCC
>NZ_LIRL01001209.1 GCF_001419795.1 Streptomyces niveiscabiei | reverse complement strand
ACCTCACTCCACAAACAACCCCCGCGCCACCGCCCCCGCGTCGAACTCCTCCAACCTCGCCTGCGCATCCGGCAAGTCGTCGCACATCGCCTCCAGCAGCACCCGCCCCAACAACATCGGCGCACAGGCCGTGTCGAAGGCGAGCCCCGTGCCCACGGCCGCCGGCAGCAGCAGGTCCGACGCCTTCGCCACCGGCGCGAACGCGGAGTCGGCGACCGTGACGACCATGAGGCCCGCCCCCTTCGCGTACGTCAGCGCATCGAGGACCTCCTTCGGATGACGCGGCAGCGCGAAGCACAGCAGTGCGCTCGCCCCCGCGCGGACCGCCGCGTCGATGCGGTCCTGGAGCATGGAGCCGCCCTCGTGGAGGAGCCGGACATCGGGGTGGACCTTGGCGGCGAAGTAGGAGAAGCCGTACGCCTGGGAGGCCGCCGCGCGCAGGCCGAGGACCGGCAAGGGGCGGGACGCCGCGAGGAGTTGCCCGGCGCGCTGGACGGGCGCGGGGTCCGCGAGGATCTCCGCGAGGTGCCGGAGGTTCTCGATCTCGGCCTCGACGGCCTGCTGGTAGGCGTTGTAGTTCTGCGAGGAGGCGGCCCGGTCGCCCGGCGCGACCTCGCGGAGGTGGCGCCGCAGGGCGGGGTACCCGTCGAACCCGAGGGCCACGGCGAACCGCGTCACCGACGGCTGGCTCACCCCGGCCAGCTCCGCCAGCTCGACGCTCGACAGGAACGGCACGTCAGCGGCCCGCCGGACCATGCTGTGCGCGATCCTGCGCTGCGTCGGCGTGAGCCGGTGCCCCTCGAAGAGCGTCTGGAGCCGGGCGGCGGGGCCCTCGGACACGCTCATTCTTGTGCTCCCCCTGGCTATTCAGGCTGCATGGTTCCTGCATGTTGTTATACACCCGGGGCGGAGGGCGCCGACTCCGTCAAGGTCCCGTATCGGACCGGCGATGATCTGAACACGGAAACACCAAGTGTCGCTAAACAGGCACACAGCGTGACGGATCAGGCGCGTACCGTGAACAGGCCCTCCGCCGAGGGCCCTTGGTACGACCCTGAGGATGCGTCATGCCCTCCAACCGCCGGGCCTTCCTGACGGCCACCGCCGTCGGCGCCCTGGCCACCGCGCCCGCCGCGGCAGCGACCCGCACCTGTCTCTCACACACATCT
>NZ_LIRL01001208.1 GCF_001419795.1 Streptomyces niveiscabiei | reverse complement strand
GGGAAGACTCGGCTGTTGGAGGAGGCTGCGGCCGAGGCGGGGCGGCTGGGGGTGGTTGCCGTGTGGGGTACCTGTCTGGAGGGGGACGGGACGCCGGCGATGTGGGTGTGGGAGCAGGTACTTGGGCGGCTTGTTCGGGCTTTGCCCGCTCTGGCAGGGGAAACGTGGCTCACCGGCGTCCTCGGGAGCCTTCTTGCCGCGCAGGACGGCATGCCACGGGAGGTGCCCGATGGGAATGCGCGGTTCCGGTTGTTCGAGCAGGTCGTCGGCCTCGTTGGAGAGGCCTCGGCGCTGCGGCCGGTCCTCCTTGTGCTGGACGACCTTCAGTGGGCCGATGCCACCTCCCTGCTTTTGCTGCGGCATCTGGCGGAGCGGCTGCCTCGGGGGACCGTGGTCATCGGGGCGTTGCGCGACCGTGCGCCTGCGGTCGGACCGGAGCTTTCGCGGACGCTGGCCGCTGCCGGCCGCCTGCCGGGTCATCGGAGGCTGCGGCTCGGCCCGCTGGGTCGGGCCGATGTGGCCGAGCTGGTCCGGCACGAGGTCGGCCAGGACCCCGGCGACGCCGTCGCCGGTGCCATTCATGCCCGTACTTCCGGCAACCCGTTCTTCGTCCTCGAACTGTCCCGGCTGCTCAGCAGGGACGGCGCGCTCGGCGACGGCGACCTGTCCACGGCCGGGGTCCCCTCCACCGTCCACGACGTCGTCCGCGACCGGATGGCCGGGCTCGACGACGGTGCCCGCGACCTGCTGCACATGGCCGCGCTCATCGGCCGCGACGTCGACCTCAGGCTGCTGTCCCGGGCCGGCGGCGTGGATGTCGCGGACTGCCTGCGGCACCTGGAGCCGCTGCGGACGCTGGGCCTGCTCGAACCGGCGCCGCACGACCGGTCCGCGCTCCGCTTCGCCCACGACCTGGTGCGCGAGTCGGTCTCCGGCACCGCGACGGAGCAGCGGGCCGCGCACATGCATCTGCGTGTCGCGGACGCGCTCGAAGAGACCCACGCCGACGACGAGTGCGCCGCCGAACGCCTCGCCCACCACCTGTGGGCGGCGGGCCCTCTCGCCGAGCCCGACCGCACCGCGCGTGCGGTCATCCACGCCGGGCGCCGCGCGGCGGCCAAGCTCGCCTTCGAGTCCGCCGGCCGGCTGCTGCGTGCCGCCGTCCAGGCCACCCGGGCCTCCGGGCTGATGGAGCTGGAGTTCTCCGCGCTCACGCTCCTCGCGATCGTCGTCCGGCGCGAGGCGGGCTACGACGCCTCGACCTTCGACCTGCTGGAGCGCGCCGAGTACCTGGCCGACGCCCTCGGCCGGGAGTCGGAGGCCGCCGACTTCCTGTTCATCCGCCTGGTCGGTGCCCACACCTCCCTGGAGAACGGCCGGGGACAGCTGGCCCGCCGCATGCGCGACCTGGGCCGGACGTCCGACGACCCGGTCGTCGTCCGCTACGGCCGGCTGGCCTGGGGCCTGCACCAGTGGGACATCGGCGCCATCGGCGAGGCGCACCGGTCCTTCACCGAGGCGGAGACCGACGCCGACGCCCCGGGCCGGGAGACACCGATGAGGCGCGACGGCCTCACCATCAGGGAAGGGCCCTTCATGCGGGCGGCCATGACCGCGCTGCGCGGCGACGTCGGCGCGGCGCTGGCCTGCGTCGGCACGGGGGACCCCGCGGAGGACCCGTACGCGGCGTCGGTCCGGGTCTACTACACGACCATGATCGCCGCCATGGCCGGGGACGCTGAGGCCGCACGGCGGGCCGGCGAGCGGTGGGCCGCCGCCGGCCTCGACCGGCTGCGCACCCAGCGGGACCACTACATCCGGCAGGGCTGGTGCTGGGGGCGCGCCCTCACCGGCGATGACCCGGCCGGCGCAGCGGCCGAGGCGGAGGCACTGCTCGCCGCCCACCTGCTCGATCCGCCGCAGTGGGGCCTCACCCACCACTACGTGCTGATCGCCGAGATGTGGCTGGCGGCCGGGTCGCCCGACCGGGCCGCCGCAGCGCTCGACCGGGCCGACCGGACCCTGCGGGACCACGGCCAGCGGTACGCCGAAGGGCTGCTCCTGCTGGTGCGGGCACGCCTGCTCCAGGCCCGCGGCGCCCCCCTCGCCGCGGTCCGCGCCACCGCCGAACAGGCCCGCGCGCGAGCCACCGCGAGCGAGGCGCACCTGTTCGCGCGCCGCGCCGAACGCTTCCTCTCGGAGTCCGCGGACACCGCGTGACCGCCCGCTGATCCGGCGCGCTGGACGACGACGGAACCACCCGTGAACCGGCCCGGGAGACGCCCGACCGGCGTTCAGCGCCCGTCCAGTGGCCGTTTCTACGCTGAGCCGCGATCACCACCGGACACCGAAGGGCATACCGTCATGACGACAACTCGCCGGGGGCTGCTGGCCGGATCCGCCGCCGTCGCACTGGGCGCCGCACTCGACGCGCCCGCCGCACAGGCACACACCGCAGGCGGACGCGGGCCCACCGTCGTCCTCGTGCACGGCGCGTTCGCCGACGCCTCCGGCTGGAACGGCGTCGCCTCCCGCCTCGTCCGCGCCGGCCACCCGGTCATCGCCCCGCCCAACCCGCTGCGCGGCGTGGCCGCCGACTCCGCCTACCTGGCCGGCATCCTCGCGACCCTCGCCGGCCCGCTTGTCCTCGTCGCGCACTCCTACGGCGGGATGGTCGTCACGAACGCCGCGACCGGCAACCCGAACGTGAAGGCGCTGGTGTACGTCGACGCCTTCGTACCCGACGAGGGGGAGACGCTGCTGGGCCTCCAGACGGCGTACCCGGGAAGCCTGCTCGACGAGACGGCACTGGACTTCCGCCCCTACGGAGAGGGCCTCGTCGACGCCTACATCAAGAAGGAACGCTTCCACGACGTGTTCGCCGGGGACCTGCCGAGGGCGGCCACCCACCTGATGTGGGCCGGTCAGCGGCCCGCCGACACGCGCGCCCTCGGGGAGCCGTCCGGCGCGCCGGCCTGGCGGAGCGTCCCGTCCTGGTACCTCGTGGGCCGCGACGACCGGGTGCTGCCCCCGGCGGCCCAGCGGTTCATGGCACGCCGGGCCGGCGCGCGCACCGTCGAGACCGACGCCTCGCACGTCGCGATGACCGCCCGGCCCGCCGAGACCGCGGCCCTCGTCGCGCGCGCCGCGCGCTGACACCGCCGCGACCCCTCCGCCGACGACGAGACGAGGCAGGACCATGCATCAGCGTGCCTACGGCGGCCAGTGCGCCGCCGAGGAGAAGCGGCACACCTCAGCGAAGTCGCCCATCAGGAACCCGAGACCGACACTGTTCGCCCTGGCGCTGGGCACCTTCGCGATCGGCGCCGGCGAGTTCGGCAGCAACGGCGTCATCCAGTTGTTCGCGGCCGACCTCGGCGTGTCCGTCCCGGTCGCGACCTACGCGATCACCGCGTACGCGGTCGGCGTGATGATCGGCTCCCCGGTGATCACCCTGCTCGCGGCCCGGGTCAACCGGCGCACGCTGCTGCTCGGTCTGATCGGGCTGTTCCTGCTCGGCAACGGGCTCTCGGCGCTGGCGCCGGACATCGTGACGTTCGTCGCCTGCCGGTTCGTCACGGGCAGCGTGCAGGGCGCGTTCTTCGGCGCCGGAGCCGTCGTCGCCGCGTACGTGTACGGGCCGGGCAAGGGCGGCAAGGCGTTCGCCACCGTGATGGGCGGGCTCACCCTCGCCACCATCGCCGGGTCGCCGCTCGGCACCTTCGTCGGCCAGCACGCCGGCTGGCGCGCCCTGTACGGGACCGTCGTCGCCGTCGGCCTGCTCGCCGGAGCCGCCCTGCTGGCCTGGCTGCCGCGCACCGACGACCTGCGCGGCAGCTCCCTCACGGGCGAACTGGGCGGGCTGCGGCGGCGGGGCGTCTGGTCGACGGTCGCCGTCGCCGCGCTCGGCATCTCCAGCATCTTCGCCGTCTACACGTTCATCGGACCGTTCGTCACCGACGCGGCGCTGCGGGACGCCTCGCTCATCCCGGTCGCGCTCGCCGTCTTCGGGCTGGGCATGGCGGCCGGCAACCACGCCGGGGGGCGGGTCGCCGACCGGTACGCGCACCGCGGTCTGGTCCGGGGCTACGGCGGCACGCTGGTGTTCCTGGTGCTGATCGGGGTGGCGGGCGACCGGCTGGCGGTCCTGCTGCCCTGCCTGTTCGGGGTGGGCGCGGCCATGATGTTCGCGATCCCCACCATCCAGGTCCGGCTGACCGCGCTCGCCCCGGACGCCCCGACCTTGATGGGGACGCTCAACCTGGCCGCCCTCAACCTGGCCAACTGCCTCGGCGCGGTCGGCGGCGCGGTCGCCCTCGACGCCGGCTGGGGGACCCTGTCCACCGTCTGGGCCGGCTTCGTGCTCACCACCGCCGGTCTGCTCCTGTACGTCACGACCGTCGGCCGGGTGAGGCCGGCGCCCGCTCTGGCCGGCGCCTGAACGTCCGCCAGGAGGGGGTGCCGGGGTCAGACGCCGAGGCGGCGGCCCAAGGGGGCGCGGGTGAGGATCAGGGTGAGGCCGACGGACAGGGTGATCAGGCCCAGGGTCAGGAAGTAGGCCGGGGACGGGGTCTCGTCGCCGGAGGCCTTGAGGGCGTTGCCGCCGAGGCCGCCGCCCAGGGCGCCGGCCAGCCAGAAGAGGCCGACCATCTGGCTCACGAAGGTCGCGGGGGCGATGGCCGTCGTGGCGCTCATGCCCACCGGGGCGAAGGCGACCTCGCCGGCCGCCAGGAGGAGGAACGCCGCCACCAGCCACCACGGGGAGACCGGGCCCGACGCCGACTGCCAGGCCGCCAGGGACATCACCGCGTACGACAGGGCCGTGCAGATCATGCCGATGCCGAATTTGACGGCCGTGTTCAGGCGGTCGCCCGCGCGTTTCCAGAGGGCGGCGAACAGGGGGGCCGTCAGGAGGACGAAGAGCGGGGTCGCCGACTGGAACCAGCTCGTGGGGATCGTGAAGCCGCCGACCGTGCGGTCCGTGGACTCCTTGGCGAAGAGCGAGAAGACCGAGCCGCCCTGGAGGAACATCGCCCAGAACAGGGCGGAGGCGAGGAAGAGCCAGATGTAGGTCTTCACGCGGATGCGTTCGGCGGGGGTCAGCAGGGGGTTGCGCAGGAGGCGCCAGAAGAAGACGGCCGGGACCACGACCGTCGACAGGCCGATCAGGGCCATGACATGGACGATGCGGAAGGTGCCGAGCGCCGCGTCCGTGCCGTACAGGACGGTCACCGCGGCCAGGCAGGCCAGCGTGCGGCGCAGGACGCGGGTGCGCTGGGCCGGGGTCGCCGCGCGGGACGGGGCGGCGCCCGTGTCGCCGAAGTGCCGGGTGCCCCGGACGTACTGGAGGAGGCCCAGGGCCATGCCGACGGCCGCGAGGCCGAAGCCCAGGTGCCAGTCGACGGTCTCGCCCACCGCGCCGACCAGGACCGGGGCGGCGAGGGCGCTCACCTGGACGCTCATGTAGAAGACCGCGAACCCGGCGTCGCGGGCCGCGCGGTCGCCGGGGGCGTAGAACGCGCTCAGCAGGTTCGCCATGTTCGGCTTCAGGAGGCCGGTGCCCGCGGCGATCAGGAGGAGGCCGGGGTAGAAGAGGACATGGCCCGGTACCGCCATCGACACGTGGCCGCAGGCGATCAGGACACCGCCGTACAGGACCGCCCTCGACGCGCCGAACAGGCGGTCGCCCAGCCAGCCGCCCGGGACCGAGCACAGGAACACGGACGCCATGTACAGGCCGAACAGCAGGGTCGCGTCGCTGTCCGAGAGGCCCAGGCCGCCGGCCGCGGTCTCCTCCGTCGCGTACAGGACGAGGATGGCCGTCATGCCGTAGAAACTGAACCGCTCCCAGATGTCCGTGCCGAACAGCGTCGTGAACCAGCGGGGCCAGCCGAGCGGGCCCGGTCTGCCGGTCGGTCGCTGGAGGACGGTCGGTTTCGCCGGGGCGGTCATGGCTCCTCCAAGGAGACGGGGAGGAGAGGCTGACGCCAGGGGGTCCAAGGGCGGTGGAGTCCGGCTCGAAGGGTGCGCTTCGAGCGGGTGTCGAGGCGCGGTCCGCAGACTTGGCGCCCCCGATCAGGAGGTGGCCCCGATGCCGGATTCCCTTCCCTTCCGCGTGATGCTCCGCATGGAGACCGTGCCAGGACTCGGCGCCGAGTTCGAGAAGGTCTGGGAGGAGGTGGGCGCCGGGATCGCCGGGTGGCCGGGCAATCTGGCGCAGTCGCTGGCGCGGTCCGTGGACGAGGAGGACGTCTACTACGTCGTCACCGACTGGGCCGACGCGGCGAGCTTCCACCGCTTCGAGCACAGCGCGGAACACGTCACCAACCGCCGCCGCCTCCAGCCGTACCGGCGCGGCGGCGAAATGCGGCTCACCCAGACGGTGTGCGCGCTGCGGGGGAGCGGGGCGTAGGCGTCCGCCGGGTACGGCGACGGGGTGCCGCGGCCCTCACCGGTCGGCACCCCGGCGCCCTCGTCGACGCCGGGGTGGGCGAAGGGGGCGTCGGGCCGGGGGCCCAGTCCAGCGGCGGATGCCCGCGTGGGCGCGGGGCAGGGCGAGTCCGAGGGCGCGGCGTTCCCGGAGGGCGAAGC
>NZ_LIRL01001207.1 GCF_001419795.1 Streptomyces niveiscabiei | reverse complement strand
CACCCCCCGGTGACCCGCACCGCCCGCCGCGCATGCCGATGCACCCGCACCCCCACCGGCAGCGCGGCCACCGCCTGCTCGTAGAACCACCCCAAGTACCGCCCCTGAAGCTGCCGGTCGGCGAAGACGCCCCCCTCGACGCCCGCCCACTCATGCAGCGTCGGCCCCGGCCGCACCGGCCCCTCCATGACCACCGTCTCGTCCGTGAACATCGTGACATCCTCGGCATGGGAGTTCATCCACAGCAGCGGCGACTGCGCGGCACGCCAGATGCGGCCCGCGCCCGGTGGATGCGGATCGACGAGGTGGATGTCGAGGCCCGAACCGCCGTACAGCTCAGGCGCGTTCGCGGCGATGCGCTCGATCAGCCCGACCCCTCGGGGTCCGGCGCCGACGATGACGAGGGNNCACGGGGCGCCGCGCGGCGCCGGCGCGGCCGAGCCCCTCAGCAGGACCGCATCCCGAGGGTACGACCGCGTTTCCCCTCACTGTCAAGGTCGTCCACAGTGTGGGCGGTTCGTCTCAGGCCGGTTGACTCGTATCCGGAGACCTGTTCCACTTGCCCCATGCATCCGCAGCAGTGGCTGGTCACCCGCTCCCACATCGACTTCGGTCGCGTGTGGTCCTGTTCCTGTTGAGCTGACCGCCACCCGCCTCACGGCTCTCGCCGGGGCGCTCCCGATGCCTTCCTCCCCGCCTTCACACGTGCGCCTCCCCTCACCCGGCACACCCGCCTGACGCTCAGTCAGCATCCGTATACAGACAGACAATCAGCTCGGAGCGAGCCCGAACGGTCGCATTCGTTCACCCATACGCACCGCTTGTCACCCGTCCGCCACAAAGAATCATATTTCACTCTCAGTCAGCAGCCGTACACGTTACGACCCTTGGGGCACTTGGACTCTCGACGAATCGGCTGTGCACCAGTACCGTCACAAACCCCCCGCGCGGCGTCTATCCACTTGGCGCGACATCCGCATCATGGACGACCATGGGTCCTGCGGATAGCAAGCAAGACCGCTGTGAGAGGAGGCGTCCATGGGATCGGTGCGCAAGGCGAGTGCCTGGCTTGGCCTCGTCGACGACAACGATGACGAGCGTTACTACGACGACGACTACTCCGAGGGGACCGACTCCGGCGACGCCGCCTGGGTCACCGACCCCCGGGTCAAGGTCGCCACGGACACGGCCGAGGAGAAAGGCCGCCGGATCGGCACGGTCACCCCGGACAGCTTCCGGGACGCCCGGGCGATCGGCGAGCTGTTCCGCGAAGGCGTGCCGGTGATCATGAACCTGACGGCGATGGAGGCCGCCGACGCCAAGCGCGTCGTCGACTTCGCCGCCGGGCTCATCTTCGGCCTGCGCGGTTCGATCGAGCGCGTCTCCACGCGCGTGTTCCTGCTGACCCCGTCCAACACCGAGATCGTCAACGGCGACCCCGGCGGCCACCGCACGGACGGCTTCTTCAACCAGAGCTGAGGCAGGGCCGCTCACCGGCCCTGCCCCCTGGGTTCAGGTCCGGGGTCAGCGGAAGGCGTCGAGTCCGGTGAGCGCCTTGCCCAGCACCAACTGATGCATCTCCACGGTGCCTTCGTACGTCAGCACCGACTCCAGGTTCGTCGCGTGCCGCATCACGGGGTACTCCAGCGAGATCCCGTTGGCCCCGAGGATCGTCCGCGAGGTACGGCAGATCTCGATGGCTTCGCGTACGTTGTTGAGCTTGCCGAAGCTGACCTGTTCGGGCCGCAGCCGTCCCGCGTCCAGCCGCCGGCCCAGGTGATGCGCGAGCAGCACCCCCTTGTGCAACTCGACCGCCATGTCGGCGAGTTTGGCCTGCGTGAGCTGGAACGCGCCGATCGGCTTCCCGAACTGCTCGCGGGTCCTGGCGTATTCGACGGCGGCCTCGAAGCAGGCGCGCGCCGCTCCCATCGCGCCCCACACGATCCCGTACCGGGCGTGCGAGAGGCAGCTGAGCGGCCCCTTCAGCCCCACGACCTCGGGCAGCACGGCGCTCTCGGGCAACCGCACGTCGTCCAGCACCAGTTCACTGGTCACGGACGCCCGCAGCGACCACTTGTGCTTGATCTCCGGCGCGGAGAACCCGGCGGCGTCGGTGGGCACGACGAACCCGCGCACCCCGCCCTCGGTCTGCGCCCACACGACGGCGACCCCGGCGACGGACCCGTTGGTGATCCACATCTTCCGCCCGTTGAGCACCCAGTCACCCCCGTCGCGCTTGGCGTAGGTCCGCATGGACCCCGGGTCGGACCCGTGATCGGGCTCGGTGAGCCCGAAGCACCCGATGACCTCCCCCGCGGCCATCCGGGGCAGCCACTCCTGCTTCTGCTCCTCGCTCCCGAACCGATGGATGGCGTACATGGCGAGGGACCCCTGCACGGACACGAGCGACCGGATCCCGGAGTCCCCGGCCTCCAGTTCCAGGCAGGCCAGCCCGTACTGCACAGCGCTGGCCCCGGCACACCCGTACCCCTCAAGGGACATCCCGAGGGCCCCGAGCGCCCCCAACTCCCGGGCCAGTCCCCGCACATCGGGCAACTCCCCCGCCTCGTACCACTCCGCGACACCCGGCAACACCCGGTCCCCCACCCACCGCCGCACGGTCTCCCGCACAGCGAGATCCTCGGGCGACAACAGCTCGTCGATCCCCAGCAGATCCCCGACGTCGAGCATTCCCACGCTTCCTCCAAAACTAGCACCGCTAGTTACACGCCACTCAGGAACCTACGCCCCACGGTCCCACTCCCACAAGAAACGCCCGCCCTCCGGCAGACGGTCACGGGCGGCGCGCGGGCGGGCAGGCCCCCCGGGGCCCGGGCACCTCGGCCTGCATGCCTCGCGGCAACCGCAGCGCCATGACCGCCCCCAGCAACAACAACCCCGCACTGACCAGCAACGTCACATGCAGCCCATGCACGAACGACTCCCGGGCCACCCGCCGCAGCACCCCGCCGGCAGGCCCCCCGATCTCC
>NZ_LIRL01001206.1 GCF_001419795.1 Streptomyces niveiscabiei | reverse complement strand
CACCACCCCGACCACCGCCGAGCCGACCACCACCGCGACGACCGTCCCCCACGGGATCGCCAGCACCCCCATCCCCTGCAACGCCAGCACCTGCTGGATACACACCCCCCACACCATCCCCAGCGCGAGGCCCAGGACCGCGCCGAACACCGCGATCACCACCGACTCCAGCCGGATCATCCGCCGCAACTGCCGCCGGGCCAGCCCGATCGCCCGCAACAGGCCGATCTCCCGGGTCCGTTCGACCACCGACAGCGCGAGCGTGTTGACGACGCCGAGCACCGCGATGACGATCGCCAGGCCCAGCAGCGCGTACACCAGGTAGAGCAGCACCGCGATCTGGTCGTGCACCAGCTTCTTGTAGTCGGCCTGGTCACGGACCTGGACCTGCGGGTACGGGTCCAGCGTCCGCTCCAGCGCCCCGCGCAGCGCGTCCGCGCCCGTCCCCGGCGCCGCGTCCACGTACACCGCGGACTCCTGGCCGCCCGGCACGAACCGCTCGACCGTCGCGAGCCCCAGGAACAGCCCGCCCCGCGCGCCGAAGCCCTCCGCGGCGTCCTGGTCGGTGAGCGCGCCGACCGTCAGCTCCGTACGCCGCTCGCCCGGGAACTCGGTCGGCAGGACGCTGCCGATCCGTACGCCGTGCTCGCGCGCGAAGTCCACGTCCATCGCCACGTGCCCGGCCGCCAGGGCCGCCGCCGTGTCGCCCCGCGTGTACGTGATGTGCGCGACCTCGTCGAGCCGGGGGTCGTAGCCCGCGGCCGTCGTCTCGACGCGCCTGCCGTCCGGGAGGCGGACCGCGAGCGGCGCGAAGCGGGCACGGACCGCGAGCCCCACGCCCTCGGTCGCCCTGATCCGGTCGGTGACCTCCTTCGAGAACGGGGTGAAGTTGCCGTTCTGGACGACGAAGTCCGCGCCGAGCGTCCTGTCGATCTGCCGGTCGAAGGACGCCGACATCGACGCGCTCGCCACCGACATCCCGCCGACCAGCGCGAGCCCCACCATCAGCGCGGACGCCGTCGCGCCCGTCCGGCGCGGGTTGCGCAGGGCGTTGCGCTGGCTCATCCGGCCCACCGAGCCGAACAGGGCCGGGAACGCGCCGCCGAGGACCCTGATCACCGGGCGGACCAGCAGGGGGCCCGCCACGACCGTCGCCAGCAGGGTGAGGACGACGCCCAGGCCCAGGAGCGACGCCGCCGACGCCGTTTCCGTCGCCGCCGCGCAGCCCGCCAGCGCCGCCGCGCCGAGTGCGGCCAAGGCCGCGCCCACGATCGCCCGCACCCGCAGGGGGCGGCCCACGCCGGCGACCTCCGCGTCCGCGAGCGCCGCCATCGGGGAGACGGCCGCCGCCCGGCGCGCGGGCAGGTACGCGGCGGCGAACGTGACACCGACGCCCACCGCGTACGCCGCGACCGGCGTCGGCCAGCCGATCACCATCTCCGTCGTCTTCAGGTTCATCCCGAACACCGACATCAGCTTGATCAGGCCCAACGCCAGGCCGATGCCCGCCGCGAGGCCCAGGGTGGAGCCGGTGAGGCCCAGCAGGACGGCTTCCGTCAGGACCGAGCGGCGCACCTGGCGGCGGTCCGCGCCCAGCGCCCTCAGCAGGCCCAGCTCCCTGGTGCGCTGGGCGATCAGCATCGAGAACGTGTTGACGATCAGGAACACGCCGACGAGGACGGCGATGCCCGCGAAGCCCAGCATCACGTACTTGATCACGTCCAGGAACCCGCCGAGCTGCTCCGCCGAGGACTTCGCCTGCTCGCCGGCCGTCTTCACGTCGTACGGGCCCGCGCTGAGGGCGCCCGCCACGCGTGCCTTGAGGGCCTCGTCCGACACGCCCGGCGCCGCCCTCAGCTCGATCGCGGTCGCCCGGTCCGCCGAGCCGAGCAGCTGGGTGGCCGCGACCTCCGGGTCCAGGAAGAGGAGGGCCGCGCCGGGGTTGGTGGTCGTGAAGGTGACGATCCCCACGACGGTGACCCGGAACGTGCCCGGCTGCGCCATCACCGTCAGCCGGTCGCCGGTCCGTACGCCCTTCTTGTCGGCCGTGTCCGCGTCCAGCAGGGCTTCCCCGGCGCCGCGCGGGGGCCTGCCGGAGGTCAGTTCCACCGGGCTGCGGTCGGTGAGGTGCCAGTCCAGGGCGATGGTGGGGGCGCCTGCCGTCGGACCGACCGGGTCGTTCTCCGCGTCGACGACCGTCGCGTTCTCGACGCTCACCTCCGCGTGCGCGCCCGCCACGCCGGGGATCGCCGCGAGGCGCTTCTCCAGGGCGGCGGGGAGGGTCTGGACGGCGCCGGTCGGGACCGCCGAGGTGAGGTCGTTCCTCGGCGCCACCGTCACGTCCGCCGAGGTGGAGGCGAAGAGGCGGTCGAACGTCCGCGTCACGGTGTCCGAGAAGATCAGGCTGCCCGCCACGAACGCGACCGACAGGACGACGGCGAGCGCGGAGAGCAGAAGCCGGCCCTTGTGGGCGAGGAAGCTGCGGAGGGTGGCCTTGAGCATGGTCAGCCCTCCGCGCGGGGGTCGGAGCGAGGGGCCGGGAGGGGATCGCCGGCCGCGGCTTCTGTCGGACCTGGGCCTCGCCGGTGGTCGGCGTCGGCGGTCGCCGGATCTCCCGCGAGGGCTTCGCGGGCAGGCCGCTCCCGCCCGCGCACCTCGCCGTCCCCCACGCCGGGCTCCGCCTCCACTCCGGCCGACTCCCGCACCCCCTCTGCCTCCGGCGCCGTACCGCCCCCGCCCGCGAACAGGCGCAGTCGCTCCAGCACCCCTTCCGCCGTGGGCCGTTCCATGTCCTCCACGATGCGGCCGTCCGCCAGGAACAGGACCAGGTCGGAGTGGGCGGCGGCGGTCGGGTCGTGGGTGACCATCACGACCGTCTGGCCCAGGGAGTCCACCGCCTGGCGGAGGATCGCGAGGACCTCCAGGCCCGCGCGGGAGTCGAGGTTGCCGGTGGGCTCGTCGGCGAAGACCAGGTCGGGGCGGGAGACCAGGGCGCGGGCGCAGGCGACGCGCTGCTGCTGGCCGCCGGAGAGCTGGGCGGGGCGGTGCTTGAGGCGGTCGCGCAGGCCCAGGGTGCCGATGATCTCGGCCAGCCACTCCTGGTCCGGCCTGTGGCCCGCGATGTCCATCGGGAGCGTGATGTTCTCCGCCGCCGTCAGCGTCGGGATCAGGTTGAACGACTGGAACATGAAGCCGACCCGGTCGCGCCGCAAGCGGGTCAGCTCGCGGTCGCCCAGAGCCGTGATCTCCGTGTCGCCCAGCCAGACGCGGCCCGCCGAGACCGTGTCCAGACCGGCCAGGCAGTGCATCAGCGTCGACTTGCCCGACCCCGAGGGGCCCATCACCGCGCCGAGTTCTCCATCCCCCCCGGTGAGGCCCTCGGCGGTATGGGCCCCTCGGGGTCGGGGAAGTCGGCGCCGCTGCACTGCCTCGCGGGGATCGT
>NZ_LIRL01001205.1 GCF_001419795.1 Streptomyces niveiscabiei | reverse complement strand
ACCCCCACGCCTCCGCCGCAGCGCGCTCCGCCGCCCCGGCGTCCGCCTCCACCCCGCGCTCCACCAGCACATCCCCCAGCACCGACAAGCACCCCACCACCACGTCCAGCGCGGCGTGAGCCCCGTAGTGGTTCACCCGGATCATCTCGGCGGCCAGCGCACCCCCGCCCGCCGCGAGCGGCAGCGAGGGGTCCAGCTCCAGGGCCCGCGCGACCAGCTCCGAGGCCGGGAGGCCCGCCGGAGTCCGCAGGGTCGTGGCGACGGGGGCCGCCTCGCGGGCGTCGTACACGTACGGCTCCAGGCCGCCGCCCAGCGCCCGCACGCCCGCGCGGGTCGCGGCGGCGGCCGAGGCGTGGCGGGACATGACGGTGTCCAGGCCGTCCGCCTCGATGCGGTCGAGGCACGCCTCCAGCGCGAGCATCTCCAGCTGCGCGGGCGCGTGCAGGAGGGTCGTGCGGCCGGCGTCGACCCAGCGGTCCTTCCAGTCCAGGAGGGAGAGGTACGAGCGGCGCGGCGCCCCCGGGTTCGCGGCCATCCGCGCCCACGCCCGCTCGCTCACCGACACCGCCGACACCCCGGCGGGCCCGCCCATCGCCTTCTGCGCGCCGATCACGCACAGGTCGACGCCCCATACGTCGGGCAGGACGGGTTCGGCCCCGACGGAGGCGACGGCGTCGAGGTAGAACAGCGCGTCGTAGTCCCGTAGTACCTCCCCGATCTCCGCGACGGGGTTCGTGTTGCCGGTCGCCGCCTCCGCGTGGACCAGGGACACGAAGTCGATCCCGGGGTGCGCGGCGAACGCCTCGCGGACCTGCGCCGCCGTGACGGCCGTGTGGTACGGCACGGCGAGGTCGACGACCGTCGCGCCGCAGTCCCGCAGCCAGTTCCCGAAGGTCTGCCCGTAGGGGCCGGTGATGATGTTCAGCGCCGTCGTCCCGGGCCCAGCGGTCGCCCGGATCGCCCCCTCCAGCGGCAGCAGCGCCTCGCCCTGCGTGATCACGACGTCCTGCGAGGTGCCCAGCAGCTTCGCCACCCGGTCCTCGATCGAGGCGAAGTGCGCGGCGCTCAGCGGAGGGAGGTCGAGGAAGGGATGGGAGGTCACGGCGCTGCTCTTTTCGCTGCTCACGAACGGTCGACGGACAAGAGGGTAAACCCGAGCCCGTTCATCCGTACGGCCCCCACCACCCCCGGCCCGATTTGAGAGACCTGTCTCT
>NZ_LIRL01001204.1 GCF_001419795.1 Streptomyces niveiscabiei | reverse complement strand
GGGGTTCCGGGGGCATGGGTACCGTCCGTGGGGCCGGGTGATCGTGCGGTGCGCGGCCGTGGCGTGAATCACCTGATCCACTGCTCACAGGCCCCCTACCTGCCGGTAGATTCGAAGCCTCCCGGACGATCAAGTCTGAAACTTGTTCTAGATTAGCGCCCGGCGTAGTCTCGCCGTCTCGCGCAGGCAGAAGGGGGCCCGGAGTGACCGCTGAGGCCAGTGGGGCCGAACCGGCCACGGACGGAGGGCGCCCGCTCGCGATCGCGTTGCTCACGTACAAGGGGAACCCGTTCTGCGGCGGCCAGGGCGTCTACGTACGGCACCTCTCCCGCGAACTCGCGCGCCTGGGCCACCGCGTCGAGGTGATCGGCTCGCAGCCGTACCCCGTGGTCGACGAGGGCGTCACCCTCACCGAGCTGCCCAGCCTCGACCTGTACCGCTCCCCGGACCCCTTCCGCACCCCGAAGCGCGACGAGTACCGCGACTGGATCGACGCGCTGGAGGTCGGCACGATGTGGACGGGCGGCTTCCCGGAGCCGCTGACCTTCTCGCTGCGGGCCCGCCGCCATCTGCGCGAGCGGCGCGGCGAGTTCGACGTCGTGCACGACAATCAGACGCTCGGGTACGGCCTGTTGGGTGACGTCGGCGCGCCGCTGGTCACGACGATCCACCATCCCATCACCGTGGACCGCCAGTTGGAGCTGGACGCGGCGCAGGGCTGGCAGAAGCGGTACTCGGTGCGGCGCTGGTACGGGTTCACGCGGATGCAGAAGCGGGTCGCCCGCCGCCTGCCGTCCGTCCTCACTGTCTCCGGCACGTCCCGCCAGGAGATCGTCGACCACCTCGGCGTCCGCGACGACCGTATCCACGTCGTCCACATCGGCGCCGACACCGACCTGTTCGCGCCGGACCCCTCCGTCCCGGTCGTCCCGGGCCGCATCGTCACGACGTCCAGCGCGGACGTCCCCCTCAAGGGCCTGGTGTACCTCGTCGAGGCGCTCGCGAAGGTCCGTACGGAACACGCCGGCGCGCACCTCGTCGTCGTAGGCAAGCAGCCAGCCGAGGGTCCGGTCGCGCGCGCGATCGAGCGGTACGGACTCCAGGGCGCCGTCGAGTTCGTGAAGGGCATCTCGGACGAGGAACTGGTCGCCCTGGTCCGCTCGGCGGAGGTCGCCTGCGTGCCGTCGCTGTACGAGGGTTTCTCCCTCCCGGCGGCGGAGGCGATGGCGACGGGCACCCCGCTGCTCGCGACGACGGGCGGCGCGATCCCCGAGGTCGCGGGCCCCGACGGCGAGACCTGCGTGGCGGTGCCGCCGGGCGACGCGGGCGCGCTGGCCGCCGGCCTGAGCCGCCTGCTGGGCGACCCGGAGCTGCGGGCACGCCTCGGCGCGTCCGGCCGGGAACGCGTCCTGTCCCGCTTCACCTGGGCGAGGGCGGCCGAGGGCACGGTCGAGCGGTACCGCGAGGCGATCGAGAGGAGCGGTACGTCCGCGTCGCGCCCCGGCGCGGACCGGCGGCCGGCGGGAGCCGGGGGCTCCCGGAGCCACGCGACGGCGGAGGCCGCGACAGCCGGAGCCGAGGCCGCCGCCCCGGCCGTGGACGAAGC
>NZ_LIRL01001203.1 GCF_001419795.1 Streptomyces niveiscabiei | reverse complement strand
GTAGCTCCGCGGAGCTACCTCGCAGGTATCACCTCGTGAAGTTGAAGTACTTCCACGGCCCGTACGACGTCGTGTTCGCGATGTCGCCGTTGTAGCCGTCGACGTACACCGACCGCAGGCGGAACCGGTACCCGGCCGCGCCGTCGCCGTCCAGCGTGACGTACGACTTGCCGGCGCTGTCCAGCGGGAAGTACTCCGGCTCGCCCGAGACCCAGCGGCCCTGGACGTACGCCTGGAGGTCGAGGCGCGTGTACCGGCCGGGGTAGGCGTTGATCCACGTGGTGATCAGCGGGTCGGTCGTCTGGTGGAAGGTCTGGTAGTTGGTGTTCCCGAACTTCGTCCACCGGTAGTGGCCCGAGAGCGAGGTCGTCACACCCGCGCGGGTGCGCACTCCGGACTTGGCCTCGGCCTTGACGTTGCGGGCGTCCCCGGTGAAGACCGCGCTGACCGTGGTGTCGCGGGTCATCCGCAGCGCCACCGCGAGCTGGCCCTTCGCGTTGACCTTGCCCCGCTTGAGCAGCCGCTTCGGCTCGGGCCCCCACGGGTCGGCCCAGATCTCGACGGTGCGGTTCTTGTACGTCGGGCCGAGCGTCGCCGTGTACGTCACGTTGGTGCCGTAGTTGACGGTCAGGTTGTTGCGGTCGATCTTCAGGGCCGTCCTGTCGTAGGCGACCTTGACGACCGACGACCCGGACGCGGCCGAGTGCGTAGCACTCCCGGCGTACGCCACCTTGTAGGTGACGTTCCCGGCGACGGCCGGGGTGTCCGTGAAGGAGAACGCCCCCTTCGCGGCCAGCTTCTTCGTCCCCAGGGACTTGCCCTTGGGGGACTCGGAGTCGTACCGCGTGACTACCAGCGGGGTACCCACCGGCAGCGCGACCGTGCCCGTGACCGTGCCGGAGACGGTGAGCGCCTTGCGGAGAGCGGCCGTGGCCGGGGCCTTGACGGCGACCGTCGGCGCGGACTTGGTCGGCTCGTCCAGGACGTGCAGCCGGACGTTGCTGTCCCAGTTGTCGGTGACCGCGAACAGGCGGCTGCCGCCCGGCTCCCAGGCGAGCCCGCCGTTGACGAGGCCGTCGCCCGCGGACGTCGTACCCGTCACCGGGAAGTCGTACTGCCGTACGGCCGTGGTCTGACCCGGCCGGTAGACGAAGACGTCCTTGCCGTACGGGGCGTCGGAGCCGGCCGCGACGGTGCCGTCGGGGGCGATCGCGACCGACGTGCCGTGCTCGGTGCTGGTGTAGGTGCCGGCCGCGGTGAGGTCGGAGGCCTGCCAGACGTGGTGCACCTTGCCGGGGTTGGCGGTGACGACGCGCTTGCCGTCCGGCGTGTACGCGAGGTCGTTGGTCTGCCCGGTTAGCCCTGAGGTATTACGCGAGGTACGGGCCGCGGTGCCCGTCGTCACGTCGTACGTCGCGAGGGCGAACCGCTGGGAGGACGACCCGGCCGCCGCGATGGTGTTCGGCTCGGTCGGCGAGACGGCCAGGCGCGGGGCGCCGGAGTAGTCCGTCTCGGCGTCCTGGTCGAGGGCGACGACGGGCTCGGCGCCGGAGACGTCCAGCGAGCCGATCGAGCCGTCGGCCTCGGTGCCGTAGCCGAACCAGATCTTGCCGCCCGCGAGGGCCAGGAACTGCGGGTCGGTGCCCTCGCCGGTGGCGTACCGGGCCTGCTCGGCCATCGTCGTGGTGTCGAGGGCGACGATCGCGTCGACGCTCGGGACGGCCGCGTACAGCCGGCCGGAGTCGGCCGAGAGAGCCAGGCCGGTGACGCCGTACAGCTCGGGCACGGTGGTGAGCACGTTGCCGGAGTAGTCCGTCGCGACGACCCGTCCGGTGACGGGGTCGCTGACGAAGACCTTGCGGTGGACGCCGTCCACCACGATGTCGCCCGCGGACTTCAGCGGGAGCACCTTGCTGCTGTCCGCCGCGGCCGAACCGGCCGTCCCCACGACCAGCGCGGCGGAGCTGACGAGTACCGCGAGCGCTGTCGCGGTCGAGAGAGTGCGCTTACGCACGAACACGATGAAAAGACCCCCCAATGGTCTTCGCTGCCCCGTGAGTTGGGGCGTGCCCCGAGAACCGGGGTGCGGTGTCCGCAGCCTATTGCATGCCTATGACAACGTGTCCACAGGATTCACACATATGGCGTGGCGTGGGTCACTGGCTCTCAGGTAGGGGGTACTCCGGGTGGACAAAAGACCCGGCGCCGTCCCCCTGAGGGGAGCGCCGGGTCTCTCACTCTCCGGTACTACTTGATCCGCGTACCCGCCGACCGCAGGTTCTGCGTGGCCTCGACGACCCGCGCCGCCATGCCCGCCTCGGCGAGCTTGCCCCAGGTACGGGGGTCGTACGTCTTCTTGGAACCGACCTCGCCGTCGACCTTCAGGACGCCGTCGTAGTTCTGGAACATGTGCGCCGCGACCGGCCGCGTGAACGCGTACTGCGTGTCCGTGTCGAGGTTCATCTTGATGACGCCGTTCTCCAGCGCGGTCGCGATCTCCTCCTCGGAGGAGCCGGAGCCGCCGTGGAAGACGAAGTCGAACGGCTGCGAACCGGCCGGCTTGCCGAACTTGGCGGCGACGCCCTCGTTCAGCTCCTTCAGCAGGTCGGGGCGGAGCACGACGTTGCCCGGCTTGTACACGCCGTGCACGTTGCCGAACGACGCGGCCAGCAGGTAGCGGCCCTTCTCGCCGAGGCCGAGCGCCTCGACCGTGCGGATCGCGTCGTCGACCGTCGTGTAGAGGGAGTCGTTGATCTCGTGCGAGACGCCGTCCTCCTCGCCGCCGGTCGGGGTGATCTCCACCTCAAGGACGATCTTCGCGGCGACCGCGCGGGCCAGCAGCTCCTGGCCGATGGCCAGGTTGTCGGCGAGCGTCTCGGCCGAGCCGTCCCACATGTGCGACTGGAAGAGCGGGTTGCGGCCGGCCTTCACGCGCTCCTCGGAGACGGCGAGCAGCGGCCGTACGTACCCGTCGAGCTTGTCCTTGGGGCAGTGGTCGGTGTGCAGCGCGACCGTGACCGGGTACTTCTCGGCGACGATGTGCGCGAACTCGGCGAGCGCGACCGCGCCCGTCACCATGTCCTTGCTGTACTGGCCGCCCAGGAACTCCGCGCCGCCCGTGGAGATCTGGATGATGCCGTCGCTCTCCGCCTCCGCGAAGCCGCGCAGCGCCGCGTGCAGGGTCTGGGTCGAGGTGACGTTGATGGCCGGGTAGGCGAACTTGCCTGCCTTCGCCCGGTCGAGCATCTCGTTGTAGACCTCGGGGGTTGCGATGGGCATCTGTCCGCTCCTTGGGTGTGCGGGTTGGCGATCTTCGTACTACGGCCCTGACCTAGACCTTGGGTATGACGTCGTCGTCATGGCCATCTTTCCAGACATGGCCTGTTGCTCTGGAAGGTGTAACCGGCTACATCTCAGGTATCAGTCCAGGCCCAGCTCGTCCTTGGAGAAGGCGAAGAGGTACGGCACACCCGCGCCCTCCCGGATCTTCTCGTCGGCGCCGGTCGCCCGGTCGACGATCGTCGCGACGGCCACGACCTCGGCGCCCGCCGCGCGCACCGCCTCCACCGCCGTCAGCGGAGAACCGCCGGTCGTGGAGGTGTCCTCGACGACCAGCACGCGCCGACCGCGGATCTCCGGGCCCTCGACCTGCCGCTGCATGCCGTGCGCCTTGGCCGCCTTGCGGACGACGAAGGCGTCCAGCTTCTGTCCGCGCGCGGCGGCGGCGTGCAGCATCGACGTGGCGACCGGGTCGGCGCCCATGGTCAGCCCGCCGACCGCGTCGAACTCCAGCTCCGCCGTCAGGTCCAGCAGCACCTGCCCGACCAGCGGGGCGGCCTCACCGTCGAGGGTGACGCGGCGCAGGTCGATGTAGTAGTCCGCCTCCAGCCCCGAGGAGAGCGTCACCCTGCCGTGCACCACGGCCTTGTCCTTGATCTGTTGCAGCAGCTCAGCACGTACGTCCGTCATGGCGAACAGCTTAGATGCGGGGCGTACGGAGGTACGGCGGGGCATACGGAGGGCCGTGGGGGTACGGCGGGCCGTGGCTCTCGGGTCGTACGGGTACTACAGGCGCCGCCAGGTCCACGTCGTCGACGCCTCCAGCGGGTCGACCGGGGTGACCAGACGGGGGTGCGTGTTCAGGCCGTTGGGCGGGCCGGTCTGCGGTTCCACGCACACGGCGGGCTCCTGCTCGTCGTACACCACGACCCACCGCTCGCGGCTGGCGACCTTCAGCTCCAGCTGCCCCGGCCAGGTCAGCGTCACGTCGACGCCGTCCGGCATGCCGAAGCAGTCGTCCCACGGGCCGGGCTTGCGCTCGATCCGGTTGCCGGTGGGGAGGTGGTCGTCGCCGCGCTCCTCCTGCCAGGCGGGGTCGAACGCGAGGTGTACGTCACTACCTCCCAGGTTCCTGTTGAACCAGGGGTGCCAGCCGATCTGCGCCGGGAAGGAGTCGTCGTACGTCTCCACCGCCATGGTGAGGGTCAGGGTGTCCTCGGTGAGGGCGAACACCTGGGTGATACGTCCGGGGTAGGGCCAGGGAGCCACGAGGTCGTACGTGAGGACCGCTTCGTCGGGCGCGACGCGGGCGACGTTCCAGGCACTGCCGCGCGCCGTGCCGTGGATGGCGTTCGGCGGGGCGTTGAGCGGCATCTGGTGGGTCGTACCGCCGTTGCGGAACTGTCCGTCCCTGATCCGGCCGCACCACGGGACCATCGGGAAGCAGCCGAACTTCTCGCCCTGGCGCAGCAGTTCGACACCGTCGACCTGGAGGGAGGCCACGCGGGCGCCGTTGGCGGGGTGCACGGTCGCCTGTGCGGAGCCGGCGGTCAGTGTGATCTCTTCGTTGCTCACAAGGGATGACAGTACTGGGGGGCTACAGGGT
>NZ_LIRL01001202.1 GCF_001419795.1 Streptomyces niveiscabiei | reverse complement strand
GTTGGAGGGCTCGGTGTCGGAGGGCGTGGTGTTGGGGGGCGCGGCCTTCAGAGGCTGGGCCCTCGGGGCTTCGGCCTTGAGGGGCATGGCCTTGGAGGGCGCGGCCTTCGCGGCCTGGTTCCGGTGCTGGGGGGAGGGTCTCTTGGGTCATGGGAATCGGTCGGACCATACCCGTGCGAACCTCCCCGACCGGGGCATTACCGGGTACGTGTCCTCAGCGCCGCCCGTGCCGCGTCCAGGTCCGGGCCGGCCGGGCGGTTGTGCGGCAGCTTCGCCAGCACCGCCGCCATCCCGCACGTGTCCGTCACCGCCGAGAACACCAGCCCCGACGCTATCCCGGCGGACAGCAGGCGGAACGACCTGTGCGTCAGGGCGCCCAGCGCGAGGCCGGTGAGGACCGTCGCGCCCGCCGTGAAACGGACCTGCCGCTCCATCGACCACGTACGGCGGCNNTCCGCGAGGAGGTCGCGGGCCCGCGCGGAGCGGTTGCCGGAGGCGCAGACGACGAGAAGCGTGCCGTGCGCTGCCGCTTCCCGCAGGTCGGGGAGAGTATCGGCGAGGTGGTCCAGGGGGATGTTCAGGGCGCCGGGGACGTGGCCGGTGGCGTGTTCGCCGGGGGTGCGGACGTCGACGACGGTCAGCTCCGCGAGGCGGGCGTGCGCCTCGGCGGGGGTGAGGGCGGCGGTCGTGGCTTCGGTGCTGCTCATGGCGGATGTGATCCTTGAGGTTCGAGGTGTCGCCTTTCGGCGACGTACAGTACCCCTAGGGGTATTGGACGAGTGTGTGGGAGTCGTAGTGGAGCTGGATCTCAAAGGTGACGATCTGAAGTCCGTCCTGAACCGTCTGCGCCGGGCGCAGGGGCAGATCACCGGGGTGATCCGGATGATCGAGGAGGGCCGCGACTGCGAGGAGGTCGTGACACAACTGGCGGCGGCGTCCCGCGCCCTGGACCGCGCCGGGTTCGCGATCATCGCGACGGGGTTGCAGCAGTGCGTGGCCGACATCGAGTCGGGCCGCCGGAGCGGGGAGGACGCGGACGCGATGAAGGCACGACTGGAGAAGCTGTTCCTGTCACTGGCGTGAGGGCGGGGGCAGGAGGGTGGCGCGAACGGCTGCTACACGACCCCGTCCAGCAGCATCACCCCCGCCACCCCCAGCAG
>NZ_LIRL01001201.1 GCF_001419795.1 Streptomyces niveiscabiei | reverse complement strand
GGGGGTGCACAGGGCGCGGCGGGCGCTGCGGCGGGCCGCGCGGGGTGAGCGGTACGACTGGACGACCGCCAGGGCCGCGAGGCTGACCGGCGCGGCGGGTCCGCCGGGCGCGCCCGGCGGGATCAGGTCGGCGGCCTGGGCGAAGCAGGACTCGGCGACGCCGGGCGAGCCGTCCCGCCAGGCCAGGACGCCTTCGACGTGGGCGATCCGGCCGACCGTCGCGTCGTCGCCCGCGAGCACCGCGCCGGTCCAGGCGCGGCCGAGGAGTTCACGGGCCGTCTCGGGTTCCGCGGTGCCGAGCCAGGCCGTGAGCCACAGGGCGCGCGGCAGCAGCGGGCTGTCGGGTTCGGCCAGCGGCAGCAGCCGGCGCAGGTGGGCGTGGCCCTGCGCCGCGTGGCCGTGGACGGCCCACCAGAACCACAGGTTGACGACGGTCTCCAGCGCGGCCTCGACGTGACCGGGGCGGGCGTGCGCGTGGCGGACGAGGGCGGTGAGGTCGTCGTACTCCTCGCGCACGAGCTGGACCGCCTGGCGCTGCTGGCCGTTGGTCCACAGGTTCTCGGCGACGGCCGCGACGCGGCGGTAGTGCAGGGCGTGCCGTTCGCGCGCGACCGCCGACTCGCCGGCCTCGCGCAGGCGTTCGGCGCCGAAGTCGCGGGCCGCGCGGGTCATCCGGTAGCGGGAGGTCCGTACGCCGCCGGGCTCGCCGAGGGTCTCCAGGACGCCCGATGCCGCCAGCTCGGCGAGCAGGCCGGGTACTCGGTGCGGCTCCACGCTCGCGCCGGAGCACACGAAGACGGCCGTCGCCTCCGTGAACGAGCCCGTGAAGACGCTCGCGCGGGCCCACACCACCCTCGACTCCCGTTCGCACAGGCGGTATCCGGCGCCGACCGCGTCCCGCAGGGAGCGGTGTCTGCGGGGGCCCGGGTGGGGGCCGGTGAGCCAGCACTGGTCCCGTTCCAGGCGTGCGGCGAGGTCGGTGACCGAGTGGCGGGTGAGCTGGCCCGCCGCGAGTTCGATCGCCAGGGGGACGCCTTCGAGGACCCGGCAGATCCGCTCCGCCGCCGCCCGGTCGCCGCCGGGGAGCTCCCGGCCCGTCGCGGTGCGGGCACGGTCGAGGAACAGCTCCACGGCGGGGCCCCGCAGACCCAGCGCGCCGAGTCTCAGGACCCGTTCCTCCCCCAGGCCGAGGGCCTTCCGCGCGGTGACGAGGACCCTGAGCGCCGGTACGGCCATCAGCAGACGCTGCACGAGGCCGACGCACTCGCCGTGGACTGGGTCCACCCCGTCGAGGACCAGGAGGGGGTGGGGGGCTGGGAG
>NZ_LIRL01001200.1 GCF_001419795.1 Streptomyces niveiscabiei | reverse complement strand
GGCACCCGAACCGCCCCAGCCCTCCGGCAAAGACGACGACACCCCCTCAGGAGGCCCGCAGTGAACGACGCGCTCGACGTCACCCTGCGCCTGCTGATCGTCTTCGTCGTGTTCCTCACCTTCCCCCTCCTCGTGGGCCAGACGGAACACAAGGTCATGGCTCACATGCAGGGCCGCCTGGGCCCCATGTACGCGGGCGGCTTCCACGGCTGGGCCCAACTGGTGGCCGACGGAGTCAAGTTCGCGCAGAAGGAGGACGTCGTCCCGGCGGGCGCGGACCGCCGTGTCTTCCAGCTCGCCCCGGCCGTGGCCCTGCTCCCGTACCTCCTCGTCCTGCTCGCGATCCCGATCGGCCCCGGCGAGGGCGCGGTCGGCCAGGTCCTGGACGCCGGGATCTTCTTCGTCCTGGCCGTGATGGGCGTCGGCGTCCTCGGCTCCCTCATGGCCGGCTGGGCCAGCGCCAACAAGTTCTCCCTCCTCGGCGGCCTGCGCACCGCCGCCCAACTCCTCGCCTACGAACTCCCGATGCTCCTCGCCGCCGCCTCCGTCGCCATGGCGGCCGGCACGGTCTCCCTGCCCGGCATCCTCGACGCCTTCGAGTGGTGGTGGCTGCCCTGGCAACTCGTCGGCGCGATCGTCTTCTTCATCGCCGGCCTCGCCGAACTCCAGCGCCCGCCCTTCGACATGCCCGTCGCCGACTCGGAGATCATCTTCGGCGCCTACACCGAGTACACCGGCCTGCGCTTCGCCCTCTTCCTGCTCGCCGAGTACGCCGGCATCGTCGTCCTGTGCGGCCTCACCACCGTCCTCTTCCTGGGCGGCTGGCACGGCCCCTGGGGCGCCGACGGCCTCGGCTGGGTGTGGACCCTCCTGAAAACCGCCCTCCTCGCCTTCGTCGTGATCTGGCTGCGCGTCACCTATCCCCGCCTGCGCGAGGACCAGCTCCAGAAGCTCTCCTGGACCCTCCTCGTCCCCCTGTCCCTCGCCCAGATCGCCGTCACCGGCGTCGTCAAGGTGGTGATCTCCTAGTGCCTCCGATCCCCGGCTCCGGCCTGGCCAAAGGGCTGGCCGTCACCCTCCGCACGATGACCCGCCGGTCCGTCACCGAGCAGTACCCCGACGTCCAGCCCGACCTCCCGCCCCGCACCCGCGGCGTCATCGGCCTGTTCGAGGAGAACTGCACGGTCTGCATGCTCTGCGCCCGCGAGTGCCCCGACTGGTGCATCTACATCGACTCCCACAAGGAGACGATCCCCGCCGCCGCGCCCGGTGGCCGCGAGCGCAGCCGCAACGTCCTCGACCGTTTCGCCATCGACTTCTCCCTCTGCATGTACTGCGGTATCTGCATCGAGGTCTGCCCCTTCGACGCCCTGTTCTGGTCCCCCGAGTTCGAGTACGCCGAGACCGACATCCGCGACCTCACCCACGAGCGGGACAAACTCCGCGAGTGGATGTGGACGGTCCCCGCGCCGCCCCCGCTGGACCCCGGCGCGGAGGAACCGAAGGAACTGGCAGCGGCCCGCAAGGCGGCGGAGAAACCGACCGCCACCGAC
>NZ_LIRL01000120.1 GCF_001419795.1 Streptomyces niveiscabiei | reverse complement strand
CGCGCGCAGGGTCGCGGCGGCGCGGCCGGGTCCGGTGTCGGCGGCCGGGCACCAGGAGCTGGCGTCGCACGTCCTGCTGCTGCCCTTCGTGCCGGACGACGTGCGGCGGGCGTTCACCGCGCGGCTGCTCGACCCGCTGCGCGAGTACGACCGGCGGCACCGCGCCGAGCTGATCCCGACGCTGGAGGCGTTCCTCGACTGCGACGGCTCCTGGACGCGGTGCGCGTCCCGGCTCCACCTGCACGTCAACACGTTGCGCTACCGCGTCGGCCGCATCGAGCAGTTGACGGGGCGGGACCTGTCGAAGCTGGAGGACAAGCTGGACTTCTTCCTGGCGCTCAGGATGAGTTGAGGCTCCGGCGGGGGCAAGTGGCGTGCGGTTCCGGTGAGTTGGCAGTGCCTACCCGGGGCCTGCCGCTGGTGAAACCCCGGCGGACCGGTTTCCCCCGACTTTGTGAAATCCTTCACCCGCCCCCTTGGCCCCGTGACACGATCCGTGCTGAGATGCGGCCACCACTCACAGCTCAAAGGCGTGCTCGGGGAGGGCAACGTGGCGCACACCGCCATGTCTGGTTACGGAACGACCCCTGGTGACGATCCCCTCCAGACCGCGGTATGGCGGCTGCGGTCACGCGCGTGCTGGGTCGACGCGGTGGCCCTGCTGCCGGCCGACACCGCGGCGGGTTCCCTTCAACGGGCCTCTCTGCTCGTCGAACGGTGCCTGTACACGGAGCAGGGGTGGGCCGACGCGGAAGACGCGCTGCGGGGGGCCGAGGCGCAGGCCCACTCCGACTCCGAGCGGGGCGCTGCCGCTTGTGAACGCGGGTACTTGGCCTACGCGTCCACTCTGCACGGGGTACGCGACCGCACCGACGAGGCACGCGCCGCCCTCGGCCGCGCCGCCGCACTGATCCCTCCGGGGGTGACACAGAGGGCCCTCCTCGACTTCCGTCGGGGACTCCTCGCCGAGAACCTCGCGAGTTCACCTCAGTCCGCGCGAGCTGCCTATCGGCGGGCCCACACTGCTGCCGCCGAGGCGTCCGACTCCCTCCTGCTGTCGTTCACTTGGCGCCACCTCGCCGGACTGGCCCTGCGCGACGGCGAGTTGACCGAGGCCCGCCACGGCTTCGCCGAATCCCTGCGGCTGCGGGAGGAGTTGGGGTACCTGGTGGGGACAGCTCCGGCACTGGCGTCGCTCGCGGACGCGGAAGTCGAGCCGGAGGCGTCGCGGCTGAGGGAGGAGGCGAGGAGGCTGTTCCAGCTGCTCGGGGGCGTACCTACGTGGCTGGCACGGCAGTTGGGGGTGGTGAAAGACGCGTCGTAGCTCGGCTGCCGGGCCGGTGGCGGCTGCTCGCGTCGGGTTCTTCGTGGTCTGACCGAACGCGAAAGCCCCGCCCGTGTGCCATGGGGGCGGCTCACGGACGGGGCTGTCATGAGGGCGCTACTCGTTCTGCGGACTCCTTCCCAGTCCCTCAGGGAGAAAGCTCTGTGGATCGCGCGCGGCTTCCTCCCGCAGGGGGTTGAAGATCTCCCACGAGTGTTCGCGAGGGTGGCCCTCGATCAGGTAGCACGCCTGGGGGTCGTCGTCATCCGATACCGCCTCGCACGCGGGCGCGGACACGAACTCTCCCACTCCGTTCGGCAACCAGCGCCACCACAGATTTCCGGTTCCGTCGTCCCACTCCTTCACGTACATGCAGTGCGCGCCGTCCATGTCGTGTTCTACGGCGAGTTCGCAGCGCACGGGACCGGCGTACTGGGCGTGGTCGTTGATGGGGACGGTTTCGCCGTGGGCTTCTGCGGCGGCGACGAGATTCGACAGGGGCAGGATGGAAATCGCGTTGCACACCCGCACTGTTATGGCCACGGGGTGATCCTCTCTGGTGAACAAAGACCCTGCCCGCTGGTCATCGGGGGAACGGACACAGCGAGCGGGGTCGTCTATCGGGAAGCGCCACGGGAAACCAGGATCGCGATGGTGGCGACCCATGCCGCGACGCTGACAGCGACGGCAATTTGCCGAAGCGCGCTCATACGGGTTGCTCCACGTCCGCGCCGGCTTCGCGCTCTTCGACGGTGAACAGCGCACCGGGGAGCGCGTCCCACTCGATGCCGCCGCCGTCCGGCCGGACCCACGCGCGTCCCAGCCATACGGTTTGGAGAATTCCCCTGCGTTCGCCGTCCGTGACTTCCCGCCCGATGTGCTTAGCGGTGATCATCACGCGGTCCTCTTCGCGCACTCGGGGCAGTTCTCGTACGGGCAGGGGGAGAACGTCGGCGTGGGAAGCTCGATTTCTCCGGTCTGGACGTTGAGAACACCGCCGTACTCGGTCCGCCAGTCCGTCAGGGGTGCCATATCGGCCTCTTCCGTGCCGTCCAGGAGCTGGCGGACAAGCCGGGGTTCCCCCAAGGCGCTCACGCGGGCGTTGGGCCACTTCACAGGGTCACCTCGCTGTGCGCCTCAGCCACGTGCCGCTTCCACAACACGGCCGCGTCGCTCGCCGCCGACGGGTCGTAGTCCTTGTTCCGCTCACCGGTCTTCGAGGTCTTGGCAGTGTGCTTGATCCACTTCTCCACGTATCCCTTGCAGTCGGCGCAATCGCCGATGACCTTGGGCATGATGAACGGCTCGGAAGGGTACGGCTGTTCGGGCTTTTCGCTTGTACCGTTGGGCACTGTCGTCAACCTCCTGGTGGTTGGTGGCCACGCCCCCGGCCGGTCGCACGGCGCGGGGGTCTTGCCGTCTGAAGAGCTTCAACCGACTCAGAGGCTTCAGAGAACGACCAACGGGGAACCCCGCAAGCCCATTTGGGGAACCCCGTTGGGGTGCACAGAGCTACTCTGGGGCAAGAGATCACTTCCGTCTCTCTGGGGGCGTTCATGGACGATCGCGTGGGCCGACGCAGCGGGTACGCGCTGACGATCCCTGACGCGCTGCTCCACAGCGAAGCCATGCGCCGAGGCTGCGCAATCCGTGACTTCCAAGAGATCTTCCGTCTCGTCAACAGACGCACCGGTTCCAGCTATGCCGTAATTGCCTCCGCAGTTGGCAAGATGACCAGTTCGCGCGTCAGCGACATCATCCGTGGCGTCCGTGGAATTCGCGGGCAAGCTGTGATCGAACGCGTTGCTGATGGGTTTGGAATCCCAGGTGAGATGCTTGGGCTTCCACAGCGCTCATGGGAGAGTTCACTGGTAGAAGGTGGCCGGAACCTGCCCCAGACCTATCCTGATCCACACCAGGAAGCAGCGGACGATCCCCACGTTCTTCCTGTGGACGGCGACTCGTCTGACGTGGTCCTGGTTTCGGTGTGGATCGAGGGGAGGAGGCAAGTAATGCCTATCGACCGGCGCACCTTAATCGGTGGCGCAATCGGGACCGTGCTGCCGAAGATGGATGCAAACCGAGTCGAAGCGGCAACGGAACACCTGAGGGAAATGTGGCACTCTCTCGTGAGAGCAGACAACCTGTTCGGCCCGCGCCACGCCCTGACTTCAGTTCACCAACAGCTCTCGATTCTGGAGTCAATGCTAGAACATGCCAGAGGTGGTCAGCGGATCGGATTGTTGAGGCTCGCAGCGCAGTACGCTGAATCTGCGGCATGGCTCCACGAGGACACGGCAGATATGCCGAACGCGGTAAAATGGACGAGTCGGGCAATGGAATGGGCTACCGAATCCGGTGATCAGTCCATGGTGATGTGGACGCTTTTCCGTAAGAGTCAGCAGGCAACGACACGGAAGAATCCAGCCCAAACGATCAGCCTCGCTCAAGCAGTCCAGCGGAACGAATCTGTCCTCACTCCCTCTGTAAGGGCTGCCGCTATGCAACAAGAGGCACATGGATACGCGCTTGACGGAGACGAACTATCCTGTCATCGCCGTCTGGACGAAGCTCACGAGTTCGCGGCCTCGCCGGATACCAGAGGTGACGCAAAATCGGGCCACGGGGATTTCTGTACAGCGAGTTATATTGAGATTCAGCGTGCGAATTGTTGGATTACTCTTGGTCGGCTTGACCTTGCAGTCCCAATCTTCGAGGCGGCATTGGATGAGCTTCCGGATGCCTATCAGCGTGACAGAGGTCTGGCGCAGTCTCGGCTAGCTTTGGCGTATACGGGTGTGCAGGAGTATGACCAGGCGGCAGCCCAAGCCGATTCAGCTCTGAGCATCGCGCAGGCTTCTGGCTCGATGCGCACAATGCGAGAGACTGTGACCGCAGTCAATGCGCTTGGGAGAGTGCATACTTCACAGGCTGTCACTGAATTGTTTGACGCCATTGAGGAAGGAACTGGATTCTGAACATGGCGAACGAGTACGAGTTGAAGGCCATGCGACGCGCTATCGCAATCTCAGCTCAGGGGCTTGGTTCCACCAGTCCTAATCCGCCGGTTGGATGCGTAATCCTTGATTCCCGCGGGCGGACAGTCGGCGAAGGTTATCACCGGCGCAAGGGGGAATCGCACGCCGAAGTAAACGCGCTGCTAGCAGCAGGAATGAGAGCAGAAGGCGGTACGGCAGTAGTTACCTTGGAGCCCTGCAATCACTACGGCCGAACGCCTCCTTGCCGTGAAGCGCTGATTACCGCGAATGTGTCCAGAGTTCTCATCGCAGTCATGGACCCGACGTCGCGAGGTGAAGGCGGCGCGGAACTCCTACGCAAAGCCGGGATTGAGGTTGAAAAAGATTTCCTCAAGGATGAAGCGCTCCTAGTTCTCGCTCCATGGCTGAAATCTCTAAGCAATTCGCGTCCAGCTTTTACGTGGATTCACGAAGCGAGCGAAACCGGCGTGCCAGTTCCGAGCGAGGCTCAGGGCGTCGTCGCTGATGAATTGCGCGTTCTCCGGGAGGCGTACGACATCGTTATCCGTCAGGGCGGGGAAATCGAAGAAGGTAGGCCCGGAATTCACAGTAGCGACATATTTCACCTTCCAGGCGTCCAATTGGGTGAGAGTATCACTGAGATTACCGACGTACTGAATAAGACAGGGGCGCGAACCGTACTCATCGAAGGTGTGCCAAGGAATCCGCACTTGGTTGCGCTGGCGGGAACGGCAGATCGCGTGATCAGCTACATTCCGTACACTCCTCCGTCGTACTCTCCCGAAGAAAATCCGAAATCTGCGGTTTCACCATATGAGGGTTACCGCCTAAGTCGAGTTTCGCGCTGCGGAGATTATGTGCGCACGGTGAGCATTCCTGAGCTGGTCTAGAAGGCCCTAGGAAACCGGTGTTTTACTCGGGTTTCATCTCCACCAAAACGGTTTGATCAGCCAGCACAGCTCACCGCCCCCACACCCCGAACCACTGCTCCGCCCCGTACTCCTCGAACCTCTCCACCTCCGTGAAGCCCAGCTTCGTGGCGAGGCGGACCGAGGGGGTGTTGGCTGTCTGGGTGCACAGGACGACCGGCTCGGCGGGGAGTGTGGCGGTGAACCAGGTCAGGGCTGCCCGGCAAGCCTCGGTGGCGTAACCGTGGCCCCAGGCCGACGGCAGGAACATGTAGCCGAGTTCGGGCTCGGAGGCGTCGGGGAGGAGGTGGCCGGGGCGTTCGGGGGCGCGGCGGTCCAGGGTGACCATGCCGATCATCGAACCGGCGAGTTCGATCACGAAGAAGCCGGGGCGGCGGCCGGGGGTCGCGGGAGCTGTGCGTTCGAGGTCGTCGCGGGGGTGAGGGCCGCCGAGGTAGGTGCGGACCTCAGGGGACGAGAAGAGGTCGATGAACGCCGGCCGGTCCCGCGCCTCGGACTCGCGCAGGAGGAGGCGTTCCGTACGGATGGGCGGGGGCGGCCAGGCGACGGGACCGAGTTCGGGCATGCAGGGCAAGCTACCGCACGCCCGTACGGCTGTTGCGGAGTACGAAGCACCGGAGCCCGCCCTGAAGGTCGTACCAACTCCCCTCGCCCCACCCCTCCGTGAAGTCCGCGACGTCCTGCGCGGTCACCCCGATGTGGCGCCGCGCGTCGGGCAGCCGCCCGGCGAGAGGAGTGGTGACCAGCCACACCCCACCCGGCACCAGCAACTCCCGCACCAGACCCCCGACTTCGGCCTTGTCCGGCAGAAACGCGAGGGCGAGCCGCATGGTCACCAGCCCGAACCCCCGGCGAGGCAGCGAACGCAGCACAGCACCGGAGTCGGAGAAGTCGAGGCACTGGACCCGCAGCCGGGGTTGGAGGTCGGCGTACCGGTCCCGGACGGCGGCGACGGAGGACTCGGCCCAGTCGACGGCGAGGGTGTCCCACCCGAGGGACGCGAGGCGGGCGGCGTACGTGCCGAGCCCGCAGCCGACGTCGAGAGCGCGCCGGGGAGAAACGTCGGCAACCGTTTCCACAAGCCGCCGCACCTCGTCGGCATCGGTGTCACGAAACCCGCGCCCGGAGGCGAACCAGTCCTCCCAGTGGGCGAGCATGCTCACACCCCCCGCAGCAGCCGATTGACGGCCCGCCCGAACACCACCCGACCCCCCGCCCGCAGCGCCCC